>NZ_VHOP01000005.1:0-89118 GCF_008704325.1 Acetobacter sp. DmW_125128
GATGTAATCAGCTTATCGCCTTCATGCAGGCTCATCTGGATACCAACCACCACAGCTTCTTGCCCGATATACAGGTGGCAGAAACCGCCAATTAGGCCCATACCGTAAAGTTGCCCGGCTTTTTCTTCAAAGCGGCGGATCAGGAGCATGTCATAGTAGGCTTTAAGAAACTGGTCTCGTGTTAAGGAAGGACCGTTATTTCCTGCCTTGCCGACCTGTTTGGCGTTCGTTCCCATGCGTGATGAACCTTTTGCGATATGTAAACAGTTCGTAATAAATGGTGCGCAACAGCGGCATCCGTTTCCGGGCCTTCAGATGGTTTCTAAAGCTCCAGTAAAACTGCCTGCTGTTTCGCGTGTTTTATTATGCAGCGTTGTAGTCTCCTGAGCGTCCCCCACTTTTATGAAGGAGCTTTATATTTTCTATCTGCATGCCACGGTCAACTGCTTTGCACATGTCGTACAGTGTAAGGGCCGCAGCAGACACGGCGGTTAACGCTTCCATTTCCACCCCGGTTGCGCCAGTTGTTGTAACAGTTGCGGTAATCTCGATCCTGTTATCATTCGGAGCCAGATCCACAGTTACACTGCTTAGGCTAAGCGGGTGACAGAGCGGGATAATATCTGCTGTTTTTTTTGCAGCCATAATGCCAGCAATGCGGGCCGTTGCCAGAACATCACCTTTTGGGGCTGCGCCTGAAAGGATCATTTCCAGCGTTTGGGGCTGCATAATAATAGCCCCGGTGGCCACAGCCTTGCGGCGCGTGGCAGCTTTAGCGGAAACATCCACCATATGCGCATGCCCGGCTGTATCCAGATGCGTGAGTGCTGGAGAGGGCACGTTAGGCCAGCCCCAACAGTTTTTTGGCAGAATCACCGGGATGCGGATCTCGCAGCAGGGATTCACCTACCAGAAAGCCCGTTACGCCAATGCCGGAAAGCTGCACGATATCTTCATGCGTTTTGATGCCACTTTCAGACACAATAATCCGATCTGGCGGCACCAGAGGAGAAAGTTCCCGCGTGGTATCCAAGCTGGTCTGAAGCGTTTTGAGGTTACGGTTGTTGATACCGATCAAGAAGGTATCCAGCGCAAGGGCGCGGTTCAGTTCTTCCTCATCATGCACTTCCACCAGCACATCCATGTCTAGCCCTTTGGCGTGGTCAACCAGTTCCAGCGCCATTTCATCAGACAGGATAGACATAATGAGCAGAATGCAATCTGCCCCGATCATGCGGCTTTCATAAACCTGCCACGGATCAAGAATAAAATCCTTGCGCAGAACAGGAAGGGAACATGCAGCCCGCGCCTTGCCCAGATCTTCATTATCACCATGAAAACAGGAGCTTTCCGTTAGCACGGAAATACAGGCTGCCCCTGCTTGCTCATATTCTGCGGCAATTTCTGCCGGATTATACGTTTCGCGCAGGATACCAGCGGAAGGAGAAGCCTTCTTGATTTCTGCAATCAGGCCAACTGCGCGATCAGCAGCTTTTTCCTTCAGCGCCCGACCAAACCCGCGTGGAGCCTCTTTGGTTTCCTGCGCCTTGGCTGTGATTTCCTTAAGGGACATCAGGGTGGAGCGATGTTCAACTTCCAGCTTGGTGCGTGCGCAGATGCGGGAGAGAACATCCGGCAGTTCGTCAATCTTGTTGGCAAGAGTGTCCGAAGCAGAAGCTGCCGAGGACGCGAGTGGTGTATCGGTCATGATTATCCTGTCATGTCTCAGGCGCGTGCATCCGGGTTAGAAGCGCGCAAACCGTTTAGCACTGCCAAAGCCGTGCCATCATCCAGTGGGCGTGCAGCCAAAGCCACACTTTCCCGCAAGGCCTGCGGATCAATGCGTCCGTCCCGCAGGAGTGTTACCCGCCCTGCCACGTGAAGTGCGCAGGCGGCGTTTAAAACAACTGTATCACGATATGCTCCTGATGCACCATGCAGCAAAGCTTCTAGAGCTTGCGCATTGTATTGGGCATCCCCCCCCAATATGGAGCTGACCGGAGCATAGGCAAGGCCAGCCATTTCTGGCGTAATAGAAAACGAGCAGATGGCATCATTTTCCAGCGCTACAACCTGTGTAGGGCCTGCCAGCGTAATTTCATCAATGCCGCCCTGCCCGTCTGATGGTAGGCCGCATGCGGCCCAGACCTTCTGGGAGCCAAGATTTTTGAGCACATTGACCATAGGCTCCAGCCATGCGGGTGAAAAAACGCCCACAAGCTGCCGTTTAACACCTGCCGGGTTTACCAATGGCCCCATGAGGTTAAACAGCGTACGCACGCCTAAGGTTTTGCGTATCGGAGCAGCAAAACGCATGGCGGGATGGTGGTGCGGAGCAGATAGGAAAATGACCCGGTGTACCTGCATCTGCTCCGCCAGAACCTCGGCTTGTGCAGAAAGTGGAACACTTAGCGCAGCCAGCACATCGGAAGCGCCAGAACGCGAAGAAATAGCCCTGTTACCGTGTTTGGCAACGGGCACACCAAGCGCACTCAGCACAAAGGCAACAGCGGTGGATACATTCAATGTGCCGTAATTGTCTCCGCCCGTGCCGCATACGTCTATCGTATCGGCAGGCATGGCGGGCACAGTGCGCATGCGGGCCCGTAAAGCCGTTACACCACCAAGCAATTCATCCTGCGTTTCGCCACGCACGCGCAAAGCCATAAGAAAAGCCGCAATGCGTTCTGGCGCAATCAGGCCATCCATAATAACGCCAAAAGCAGATTCGGCTTCGGCTGCGCTTAGTGTTTGCCCGTCTGCAACACGTGCCAGAATGGTAGAAAAAAACTGCTCACCTGCTACTTGAGATGCAGCGCCATGAAGGGGAGCGGACATCAGGCAACGGCCTGTTTTTCTTTCCAGGCAGATGCGATGGAAAGAAAGTTTTTCATCAGATCATGGCCATATTCCGAGGCAATGCTTTCCGGATGGAACTGCACGCCCGAAATGGGATACTGCCGGTGGCGCACACCCATAATAACACCATCTTCCGTCCATGCCGTAACTTCCAGGGCATCCGGAATACTGGCAGGTTCAAGCGTAAGGCTATGATAGCGCGTGGCATTAAACGGGTTGGGTAGGCCCGCAAAAACATCCTGCCCGTTGTGGAAAACGGGGCTCACCTTGCCGTGCATGGGCGTAGGGGCACGCACCACCTGTGCACCAAACACCTGCCCGATAGCTTGATGCCCCAGACATACGCCAAAAACAGGCACCTTACCGGCTGCGGCAGATATCAGATCACAGCAGATACCGGCTTCATTGGGGGAACATGGGCCGGGAGAAAGCACAATGACATCCGGCTTGAGGGCCAGTGCATCTTCTACGCTTAGGGCATCATTGCGGCGGACATCACACTGTGCCCCCAGTTCACCCAGATAGTGAACAAGGTTGAAGGTGAAGCTATCATAATTGTCGATCAGAAGGATCATGGCCGAATGATGACCTTATGTACTGTTGGGGTCAAATAAGAATGGAACAGAAACGACATTAAGAACGCCCTGCCCTTGCCTGTTCCAACGCGGCTTCTGCGGCGCGGAATACAGCGCGGGCTTTATGGCGTGTTTCTTCATATTCTGTTTCTGGCACACTGTCTGCCACTACGCCGCAGCCAGCTTGCACATGCATTTGCCCGTCTTTTACAACGGCCATGCGCAGCCCAATGCACGTATCCATGTTGCCGCCAGCGCCAAAATAGCCAATGCACCCGGCGTAGGTGGCGCGGCGGGTGCGTTCTACTTCATCAATAATTTCCATGGCGCGGATTTTGGGCGCACCTGTTAGCGTGCCTGCGGGAAAAGCGGCCACAAGGGCATCCAGCGCTTCCAGTTCCGGCTTGAGTGTGCCTTGCACGTTGGAAGAAATGTGCATGACGTGGCTGAAACGCTCAATCACGAATCGTTCTGTCACTTTCACCGTACCGGGAATACTCACACGGCCCACATCATTACGGCCAAGGTCTATTAGCATCAGATGCTCGGCCAGTTCTTTCTGGTCGGCCAGAAGATCTTTTTCAAGCCGCAGGTCTTCTTCCGCCGTTTTGCCGCGCGGGCGTGTGCCAGCAAGCGGGCGTACCGTCATGGTACCATCCTGCAAGCGTACCAGAATTTCGGGCGAGGACCCAACAAGTGAGAAATCACCAAAATCCAGATGGAACAGAAATGGCGCTGGATTAATACGCCGTAGCGTACGGTACAGCGCCAGAGATGGAAGCGGAAACGGCGTAGAAAAACGCTGGCTGGGAACAACCTGAAAGGCATCGCCAGCCGCAATATAATCCTGAATACGCTCAACGGCCTGACAGAACTCATCCTTACTGAAGGAGGAACGCGGTTCAGCCGGTTCTGGCAGGTTTTCTGGCTGTTTTGGTAAAGGCGGCAGCGCTCCTGACAGGCATTCGCGCGCACGGCGCAGCAGATCTTGCGCTTTATCCCAAGCCTGTGCGGCGGTTTCATCTTTTTGTGGGCGAACAGGCGCGGCCAGAATCAGCTCATCGCTTACCGTGTCAAACACAGCAAAAAGACCGGGGCGCATGAGAATAGATTCAGGCAGGTTCAGATCATCCGGTGGCGCATCTGGCAGATGCTCCATCTGGCGCACCATGTCATAGCCCAAATATCCAAACAGGCCCGCAACCATTGGAGGAACGCCTTCGGGCAGCTCCATGCGCGTGGCATGGATCAGGGCACGCAGGCTTTCCAATGGCTTTTCTGTAAGAATACGCGGGGCAATATCCGGGTTTTCCGGGCTTTCATCCAGCGTGATCTGCCCGTTATGGCAGGTCCAGATAATATCTGGCTTGAGGGCAATAACAGAATACCGCCCGCGCGATGTGCCACCTTCCACACTTTCCAGCAACAACGTGTTTTTGCCGGTGCCACCATCAAAGCGCGCAAGGCGCAGGTAGGCTGAAACAGGTGTCAACAAATCTGCTGCTTCTACAGAAAACACAACAGAAGGCTGGCCTTGCGCCCAAGCGGCTTCACACTGCTGGCGAGAGGGTGAAGGCGCAATGCGTGCGGTAATGCTCATGGCGTGGCTTCTCCTCCAAATCCGGCGGCAGATAGTGTGGCCATAACAGCGCGTTCGTTAATATGGGGCGGTGTGCGCTTGCTTAATGCCTCCACATAACTGGCAACCAGATCATCACTATCTGCCTGTGCCAGAGAGTCTTTCAGGCGCTGTACGCCATCGGCTGGGGCTGGTGGGTTGGGCACGAACAGCTTTGTGACAATTGCCACAAGGAAGTGGCCGTCATCTTCTGTCATAACCGCCTGCCCCGGCTGCATGCGTGGGAGATAATCCATGAGTGCTGCCGGAATATTCTTGTTGGGCTTGGCGAAAGAGAAAGCTGCATCCCGCGTAAGTTGTGCACCTGATGCGTTTACTGTGCCTAAAGCCTGCTTGTTTTTGGCTGCCAAATACAGGGTTGTTGCCTGCTCATTTGCTGCATGCTTGCGTGCTTCATCCTGCCATGCGGCCAAAACATCTGTTTGTGCCTGCACAAATGTACGAGGGGCTGCGGGTGTAGCGGTATCCACTTCCACAGCAAAGCTGCTGTTGTCCGGCCCATCCACAAGCGTTGCACGTGCGCCGGGTTTTTGGGTGAAAATCTGGTGGATAATGGCTTCACGCAGCTTGCCGGATGCTGGCAACGGCGCGGGTTCTTTATCAGCCGTCATGCCTTGCGCATCCAGTGTGCCTGCCGCAGCAACCGCACCCAGATCTGCCGGAATGGCATCTAGCCCTTGGCCTGCAAGCGCATCTTGCAGCTTGCGCTTGCGCTCACCTGCAACAGATGGCGCAACAGCAGCCCGATACTGCGAGAGGATGTCTTTTTTTGCATCTTCATACGGCGTGGTGTGCGGAGCCGTTATTTTGGTAACACGAAAAACAGCCCATCCACCTTCGGTTTTAAGCGGATCGCTGACCTGACCTTCTGGAGCATGGAAAACAGCCTGCCGTAGAGTAGCAGAAGGAATTGTGGACGGGCGAGCATTTGGCATTTCTACCGCAGCCGCATCTTTTGCGCTGTTCTGGATAGCCTGCCAGTTGCCACCTACTTTCCACGCGTTGGCAATGGCGGCTGCCTGTGCCTGATCTTGCAGGGTTATAAGCTGGATATCGCGCGTTTCTGGTACGTTGTAGCGAGATTTCTGCTCATCATAGATGCGCTTGATATCGGCTTCATCCATGATGATGCTGTCTGCCACTGTTTGTGGGGAAAGCACCACAATCTTGGCATGGCGCAGTTCCGGCGTACGGAACATCCACGAATGGTTGTTGTAATAGCGCTGCAATACGGCATCATCTGGTGTTTTGGGGGTGGGCTGCGCAGCAAACGGAATGCTCACAAAATCCACCACGCGCGTTTTTGCACCGTAGGTTAGAAAGCGCTGGAGCATTGTGTCGGAAACGCTGCCCGCCTGCGCCAAGGGTTGTAGAATGGTGCGTGTGGTCAGATCATTCCGCACCATGTCCAAAAAGCGTTGCTCGGTTAGCCCGCGGTCATGCAGTTTCTGATTGAAGCTGGCGCGATCAAACTGGCCATTCGCGCCTTTGAAATAAGGGAGCGAGAATACTTCATCCCGTACGGCCGAATCAGGCACTGCCACTTTTAACTTCTGTGCGGTATTCAGTAGCTCTGCTTGCCCAATCAGGCGGTGCAGAATCTGGTAGGCAACCTGCCGCTGCATGGCCAAAGGAATTTGCGATGGGTCTGATACCCCCATCTGGCGGGCAATTGTTGGCAGTTCAGATTGCAGGGCTGTGGCCAGATCATCGGAAGAAACCTGTTGTTGCCCCACTTTGGCAACAACATCCGTTTCTTCCCCCATATAGCCCATAACATCGCCTATTCCCCAGCCGACAAAGGCCAGAAAAATGACAATTGCAGTCACCCGGCCCAGCCAGGACTCAACAAAAACGCGACGTAGATAGGAAATCATGACCCGATGGATCCACAGCTATGCTTAAAAAACATCATACCACAAAGGGTATGCACAGGCGCGGCACCATAAGGGTAGCTGCGGTGCTTGACCAGACATAACCGCTCCTGCACGACAGACAGGCAAGAATTAAGGCGCCTGCTCTCTTGCCCCAAGGGGGGCGTCTATGGTTTAGCCTTCATGTAAGAACCATATTATAAACGCACGTGCCCGCTGGCATGGCGCGCTACAGGCAAGGAGCAGGACATGACCAGACAGATTATTGTCGGCAACTGGAAAATGAATGGCCTAAGCCGTGATTCGCAGGAACTCGTCAAGGCTATCACCAGCGGCTTGCCCGCCAACAGCGCGGATGTGGTGGTGTGCCCGCCCTTTACCCAGCTTGGGCTGCTGGCAGATGCGTTAAAGCCCACACCGGTAAAGTTGGGTGCGCAAGATTGCCATCAGGATGTTTCTGGCGCGCATACGGGTGATATTTCTGCCCCCATGCTGGCTGATCTGGGCGTGTCCTATGTTGTTTTGGGCCATTCAGAACGCCGTCAGGAACATGGTGAACTGGATGAAACCGTGCGTGAAAAAGCCATGGCCGCTGCCAAAGCCGGGCTGACCCCGATTGTCTGTATTGGTGAAACCGAAGATCAGCGCGAAACTGGTGAGCACTTTGATGCGCTGGGTTGGCAGATCAAGGGCTCTTTGCCCGATGGGTTTAATGGTATTTTGGCATATGAGCCTATCTGGGCGATTGGCACAGGCCTTGCCGCCACCACTGATCAGATTGCCGAAACCATGAAATTCCTGCGTGAAGAATTGGTGCGACAGTTTGGAGAGGCTGGAAAAGTCATCAAAATCCTGTATGGAGGGTCCGTAAACGCTGGGAATGCGGCCACCATCCTGCCCATTCCTGAAGTGGCGGGTGCGCTTGTTGGCGGTGCCAGCCTTAAGGCGGACGCGTTTCTTTCCATCGTCAGCGCAGCATCTGCTGCCTGATTTGCTGTTCTGATCTGGAATCTGACATGACCACAGCCCTGCTGATCCTGCATTTCTGTGTGACCATAGCCCTGATTGGCGTTGTGCTAATTCAGCGGAGTGAAGGCGGTGGCCTTGGAATTGGCAGCAGCCAGGGCATGGGTGCGTTCATGTCCGGCCGCGGAACAGCCAACCTGCTTACGCGCACAACGGCTGTGCTGGCTGGTGTGTTCATGCTGCTTTCCCTGTTGTTAGCCATGCTTTACAAAGGCTCCGTTACGGGTGAAGGGCATGATATTCTGGCCCAGCCCCCGGCAGCCACAGCGCCCGCACCTGCTGCTCCGGCAACAACAGCTCCTGCTCCGCAGCCAGCTACTCCGGCGCATCCGTAAAATGCAGGTTTCTCTCTCCTTTCCGCTATGTGTGAGGAGAGAGCCCTTTCATCCCTTCAGCTCCGCATGTCCTGTGGCATGCGGTAGTTTGCGTTTGTCCATCTTTACCCGCCCGGCCTTGTCCGTGTAGGAAGTCTGCTCATGACCCGCTTTGTTTTTATCACCGGTGGTGTGGTATCCTCTCTTGGCAAAGGCATTGCATCTGCTGCCCTTGCTGCCCTGTTGCAGACGCGTGGCTACAAAGTGCGCCTACGCAAGCTTGATCCCTACCTGAACGTTGATCCCGGCACCATGAGCCCCTACCAGCATGGGGAAGTGTTTGTGACCGAGGATGGCGCCGAGACAGACCTTGATCTTGGCCATTATGAACGCTTCACGGGGGTAAATGCTTCTAAGGAAGACAACACCACAACAGGCAAAATTTATTCAGATGTTATCGCCCGTGAACGGCGTGGTGATTATCTGGGCGCAACCGTGCAGGTTATCCCGCATATTACGGATGCCATTAAAGACATTGTCGTTGCCAATACGGATGATCTGGACTTTGTGTTGGTGGAAATTGGCGGCACAGTTGGCGATATTGAAAGCCTGCCATTTCTGGAAGCTATCCGCCAGCTGCGTAATGATCTGGGCCCGGATCAGACCATGGTTGTGCACCTTACGCTGCTGCCGTGGATACCTTCTGCGGGTGAGCTGAAAACCAAGCCGACCCAGCATTCCGTTAAGGAATTGCAGAATGTGGGTATTCAGCCGCAAATTTTGCTGTGCCGCTGTGATCGCCCTATTCCGCCAACAGAGCGGCGCAAGATTGCCAATTTCTGCAATGTGCGCCCCGAAGCCGTTATTGCCGCGCGGGATGTAGATACCATTTACTCTTGCCCTCTTTCCTACCATGCAGAAGGTATGGATACCGAAGTGCTGCGTTACTTCGGCCTGCCCCACGCTGAAGAACCTGATCTGACAGGGTGGGAAAAAATTGTAGATGCCATCCGCCACCCCGATAACGAGGTGCGCATTGCAGTGGTTGGTAAATACACAGCCCTGCTGGATAGCTACAAATCTCTGAACGAAGCTCTGCTGCATGGTGGCATTGCCCACCGTACCAAGGTTGTTCTGGATTGGGTGGATGCCGAAGTTTTTGAAAAAGACCCGGCATCACTAGAAGCTAAACTGGGCGATGTAGATGCCATTCTGGTGCCCGGTGGGTTTGGTGAGCGTGGATCTCAGGGCAAGATTGAGGCCATTCGCTTTGCGCGTGAAAAAGGTATTCCGTTCCTTGGAATATGCTTTGGCATGCAGATGGCGGTTATTGAATGTGCCCGTAATCTGGCTGACCTACCCAACGCATCTTCTACCGAATTTGGCTATACGGAAGAGCCTTTGGTGGGTCTGATGACCGAATGGGCACGCGGTAACGAACGCCTGCGCCGGAGCGAAGGTGGAGAACTGGGTGGCACCATGCGCCTTGGCGCGTACCCAGCCAAGCTGATTGAAGGCTCCCGCGCGGCAGAAGTGTATAACGCAACGTCCATTCGTGAGCGGCATCGCCATCGGTATGAAGTGAATATTCATTACAAGGATCAGCTTGAAAAAGCCGGGATGAAGTTCTCTGGCCTTTCACCAGATGGCATCTTGCCAGAAGTGGTGGAATATCCAGATCATCCGTGGTTCATTGCTGTGCAGTATCACCCGGAACTCAAGTCTCGGCCGTTTGCACCGCATCCGCTGTTCGCCGGGTTTGTGGGGGCTGCGCTGGAAAAGGCTAAAAAAGCATGACGCAGGCATTGGGTTCGGATTTTCAGCTTGGTTCTTTGTACATCGGTAATGATCAGCCATTTGTGCTGATTGCCGGGCCGTGCCAGATTGAATCCGCTGCACATGCAATGGAAACAGCCACGGCTTTGAAGGAAATCTGCCAGAAGGCTGGTGTTGGGCTGATCTATAAAAGCTCGTTTGATAAAGCCAACCGCACCAGCATTTCCAGTGCGCGTGGTATTGGCATGGCCGAAGGGCTGGATATTCTGGCTAACGTGCGGAATACGCTGGATATTCCGGTGCTAACAGACGTGCATGCGCCAGAACAGTGCGCTCCGGTTGCAGAAGCTGTGGATGTGCTGCAAATCCCGGCTTTTCTGTGCCGCCAGACAGATCTGTTATTGGCAGCCGGTAAAACGGGAGCTGCGGTGAATGTGAAAAAAGGCCAGTTTCTTGCACCGTGGGATATGAAGCACGTTGCGGCCAAAATTGCTTCTACGGGCAATAATCGCATCATGCTGTGTGAGCGTGGTACCAGCTTTGGTTATAATACGCTGGTAAATGATATGCGTGGCCTGCCTATTATGGCCCAGACTGGCTACCCCGTTGTGTTTGATGCCACGCATTCCGTACAGCAACCGGGTGGCTTAGGTGGTGCATCTGGTGGCCAGCGTGAGTTTGCCCCTGTGCTCTCTCGTGCTGCTTTGGCAATTGGTGTGGCATCTCTGTTTATTGAAACGCATGAGAACCCAGACCAAGCGCCCAGCGATGGCCCCAACATGTTACCTATAAAAAGCCTGCCAGCCTTGCTGGAGCAGTTCAAGAAGATTGATGCTCTGATTAAAGGGTAAACTAGGCGAAGCCAGTATTCTTGCTAACAAAAAAGCCGCAACCTGATTTTTCAGGCTGCGGCTTTTTTATAGTCCCAAAGGGGGAGAGAGGTAAATTCTCCCCCTTTATGCAGGGTTAGACGTCCAGATTGGCAACTTTAAGTGCGTTGCCGACAATGAAATCACGCCGGGGTTCAACAATATCTCCCATCAGGGTGGTAAACACATCGCCAGCTTCTTCCACATCGCCTACGCGTACCTGCAACAGCGTGCGCATAGCCGGGTCCAATGTGGTTTCCCAAAGCTGAGCGTCATTCATTTCGCCCAGACCTTTAAAGCGGTTAATTGTCAGCCCACGGCGGCCCTGTGCCAGCAGTCGGGTATAAAGATCAGCCGGGCCACTCAGTTGGTGTTCGGTGGTATCGTTTTTCAGCGCCACGCCTTCTGCAAAGTCTTTTTGCAGGCGGTTTGCTTGCATGGTCAGCCAGCGGGCATCGTTGCTGGCCAGCATGGTTGGGTCAATGCGGTACACTTCCCCTACCCCACGCACATTGCGGGCCAGTTCCACACCATCTGCGCTGGCAACGGCTTTCCAGCTTTTTTCATTTTCAGCAGATGCTGCATCAAGGCGCTGCTGAAGTGCTGGCATCCGTTGCTGGAGCAGCTCAATATCTGTTGTTAGCGCGCCAGCCAAGGCAACCTGTTCGATAATCCAAGAAGGAATGCGGTTGGAAAGGCGGTTAATCGCCTGCGCTGCCTGCCGAATGAACGGAAGATCTGCGGCCAGCTCCTCAGCACTTACAACGCGTTTGTCCGTGTAAACAAAGCTGGCATTGTTCAGGGCCTTGTTGAGCAGATATTGCTCAAGTGCGGCATCGTCTTTCAGGTATGTTTCTTCATTCCCGCGTTTGGCACGGTAAAGCGGCGGCTGGGCAATATACAGATAACCGCGTTCGATCAGTTCTGGCATTTGGCGGAAGAAGAAGGTCAGTAGCAGTGTACGGATATGAGATCCGTCCACGTCAGCGTCAGTCATAATGACAATGCGGTGGTAACGCAGTTTTTCAATAGAGAAACCACCCTGCTCTGGCTCGCCACGGCCAATACCAGTACCAAGAGCCGTAATGAGCGTGCCAATTTCGGCAGAGCCTAGCATGCGGTCAAACCGCGCGCGCTCTACGTTCAGGATCTTGCCTTTTAGAGGCAGAATGGCTTGGAAGCGCCTATCACGCCCCTGTTTGGCGGTGCCGCCTGCGGAATCACCCTCCACAATAAACAGTTCAGCTTTGGCTGGGTCACGAGCCTGGCAGTCTGCTAGTTTGCCGGGCAGTGATGAAACATCCAGAACCCCTTTGCGGCGTGTAAGCTCACGCGCCTTACGGGCGGCTTCACGCGCAGAGGCAGCATCCAGCACCTTAGAGACAACAATTTTTGCCTCTTTGGGGTGTGTTTCAAACCAGTGGCTGATGATGTCTGCCGCAGCAGCATGTACAACGGGCTGCACTTCGGACGAAACCAGCTTGTCCTTGGTTTGGGAAGAGAACTTGGGGTCTGGCACTTTAACGGACAGAACAGCCGTCAGCCCTTCCCGCATATCTTCCCCTTGCAGGGAAAGCGCATCTTTTTTGGCAATGCTTTCGGCATATTTGCCAACAACACGGGTAAGTGCCTGACGGAAGCCTGCCAGATGCGCTCCGCCATCGCGCTGCGGAATGTTGTTGGTGAAGCACAGCATAGTTTCATGGAAGCTATCATTCCATGTGAGCGCGAACTCGACCTTAATGCCGTTGTCCGGGTTTTCTAGGCTACCAGTAATGGGTGGAGCAAACAGCGAGGTGCGAGACCTATCCAACCAATCTACAAAAGCTTCTAGCCCACCTTCGTAAAAGAATTTTTCTTCCCGCACGGGGGTAACGCGTGCATCGCGCAGCACAATTTCTAGCCCGGAGTTCAGGAAGGCCAGCTCACGCAGGCGGCGCTCCAGAATAGTGAAATCAAAATCCGTTTTGGGGAATGTTTCACTGCTGGGTTTAAAGGTTACTTCCGTGCCTGATGGTTCGGAAGATGGGCCAACCACCTCCAACGGGGCATCGCGCTCACCATGTTGGAAGCGAATGAAGTGTTCCTGTCCGTTACGCCAGATGCGCACTTCCATCCACTCAGAAAGCGCATTCACCACGGCAGCGCCCACCCCGTGCAGGCCGCCAGAAACCTTGTAGGAATTCTGGTTGAACTTGCCGCCAGCATGCAGGCGGGTCAGCACCACTTCGGCGGCGCTAATACCCTCTTCTGTATGCATGTCTGTAGGAATGCCACGCCCATTGTCGCGCACGCTTACGCTGCCATCTGCATTAAAAGTGACAATGCAGCGCGATGCAAAACCGGCCTGAGCCTCATCCACTGCGTTATCAATAATTTCAAACGCCATGTGGTGTAAGCCAGAGCCATCGTCCGTATCACCAATGTACATGCCGGGCCGTTTACGGACAGCATCCAGCCCCTTCAGCACAGAGATCGACGCGGCATCATACTCTTCGGAAACGGCAGATGGCGTGGGCTGAGAGAGGTCGGTCATAAGAACGGTACGCTCCGTACAGGAAAGAACAAAAAAACCTTTTATTCTTATACCCTGATCAAGCCTCTGGGGCCAGATTGAGCCGTATGTTTTATGGCCCAGATGGCAAAAAAGCACCGTTTTTCAGGGTTTCGAACTGAGCGCTGTGCTTAAGTGGGGCAAAAGGTGCCTGATCTGTGCCGGTAAGCAGCACAGTTGTGCGAAAATCCTGCACAATTTCCAGCAATGAAGCCCGGCGCGCAGCGTCCAGATGCACTAAAGGTTCATCCAATAGCAAAATGGGGGGCTGCCCGCGGTAGTCGGTTACAAGCCGCGCGTGTGCCAGCACAATGCCAATAAGCAAGGATTTCTGCTGGCCAGTGCTGGCGAGTGCTGCCGGTTGTCTGGACGAGAGATCTTCCAGCAAAAAATCACTGCGATGTGTGCCAAATGTGGCGCGCCCACGTGCGGCATCATCTTCTCGCAACTCGGCAAGTTTTGCACATAGCCAATCTTCTACGGTCAGCGCTGGAGATGTTTCCAGTTTCTGGGCAATAGCGCATTGCAGTGTCGCAATGGCAGCAGGAAAAGCGCCCAGACCATTTTGGGCATAATGGCAAATCTGGCGCACGGTTTCCTGCCGAGCTGCGGCAACAGCCACAGCATGACGCGCCATGGAGGCTTCTAATCCAGATAGCCATGAGTGTTCGGAAAAGCGTGTTTGCAGCAGGCGATTGCGTTGCGTCATGGCACGATCATATGCGGCCAGTTCCCGCGCATGGTGCGGTGTTACCGCCATAACCAGGCGATCTAGAAAGCGCCGCCTACCGGATGCGCCCTCACTAAATAACCGATCCATCTGTGGGGTAATCCACACAGTAGCAAGAGTATCTTCCCACGCTTCTTGCCCCCGAATTTGCCGACCGTTGAGCAAAAAAACGCGGCGTGGCCTCTCCTGCCCGCCTTGCGTGCCGGTGCCGAGTTCAAGAAACTCATCTTTCGTTTCAATACGCGCAGAAACACCCCAGTTGATCGCGCCCATTCGGCCAAATTGTGTAAGAGGTGCCGCGCGCAGCCCTCTACCGGGCGAGAGAAGAGAAACTGCTTCCAGCAGATTAGTTTTGCCGCTGCCGTTTTCGCCTGTCAGCACCAATAGGCTTGCATTGGGGGACCATACAAGCCGTTCGTAATTGCGAAAATTGGAAAGCGTAAGTTTAAGAAGCCGGGGCATGCCACGCTGCTTCTGTTGGCCTGCCTGCATTTGGGCAACGGAGGCAGGCCGTAAGTGTTAAAGCAAAAAAGCGGATCACACGCGCATCGGCATGAGAACATAGAGTGCAGATGGGCTATCTACATCGCGCACAATGGTGGGGGATGCGCTATCTGCAAACGCAAATTCCACCTCTTTTTCTACCTGATCTGTGATGTCGTTAAGGTAGCGTGCCTGAAAACCGATTTCCAACCCTTCTGCATCGTAGGAAATGCGGTTGTCATCCAGCTCTTCCTTAGCCATGCCCTGCTCTGTGCTGCTGGCAGACAGAGTAAGCAGGCCGGGTTCGAGCGTGAGCTTTACCGGGCGAGAACGTTCCTGACTAATGGCGGCAACACGTGCCACGGCATCTGCAAAATCTTTTTTGCCAACCCGCAGGATGCGTGTGTTGTTGCGTGGGATCACCCGTTCGTATTCAGGGAACGTGCCATCAATCAGCTTAGATGTAAGTGTAACGGGGCCTGCCGTGAACTGAATACGCGTTTCAGAAAGTGCGATTTCTACTTCTTCTGGCGCTTCATCAATCAGCTTGCGCACTTCGGCCACGGTTTTGCGTGGGACAATAACCCCCGGCATTCCGGCGGCGCCTGCTGGTAGATCGGCTTCCACACGGGCTAGGCGGTGTCCATCTGTAGCCACGGCGCGCAGCTTGGGTTCGCCATCTACTTCTGTGCCATGCAGGAAGATACCGTTGAGGTAATAACGGGTTTCTTCGGTTGAAATGGCAAAACGTGTGCGGTCTATGAGAGAATGTAGTGTTGTTGCGGGCAGTTTGAAGCGATATGGGAAATCTCCTGCCCCCATGGATGGAAAGTCATCCACACTCAGCACGTTCAGACGGGTAGCATAGCGGCCCGCACGCAGCAGAAGAGGGCCTTCACTATCGGCCTGATCCAGCTCTACATCCACACCATCGGGCAGCTTGCGCACGATTTCGTACAAAACAGATGCAGGTGCAGTTGTCGCCCCTTCCCGCGTGATGTTGGCGGGAACACCTTCAACCACTTCAATTTCCATGTCCGTGGCTTTCAGGCTGAGCTGTCCATTAGCAGCCTGAATAAGAACATTGGCTAGAATGGGTATGGTGTTACGCTTTTCTGCAACACTCTGGATATGGGCCAACGCCTTAAGCAGTGTTGCACGTTCCGCCGAAAACTTCATCTAACCCTCTTTCCTGCAAGACAGGGCCTCTGTTTGGCAAGAGGCACCTGCTTTTTCCACCTCGAAAAGTAACAGGTGGGCATTATCAGTCAATCCCTTTGGAATCTCTACGTTTTCAGCTTTCCAGCATCCGTCGCAGGAGTTCCACATCTTCTGCAAAAGCAGCATCCAGCCCCATCAGTTCCGTAACGCGATTTACCGCATGCATAACGGTTGTGTGGTCACGATTACCGAACTTACGCCCGATTTCTGGCAGAGAGCGGCTTGTAAGCTGCTTAGCCAGATACATTGCAACCTGCCGGGGCCGCGCCACATTGCGCGCCCTGCGGGCGGATGACATGTCTGTCAGGCGGATGTTCCAGTGCTCGGCTACTTTTTTCTGGATTTCCTCAATTGTTACACGCCGGTCATGCGCTTTGAGAATATCGTGCAGTACTTCTTGTGTGGCTTCCAGAGTAACCGGGCGGCCAAACAGATTGGCGTGAGCAATGAGGCGGTTGAGCGCGCCTTCCAGCTCACGCACATTGGACGTAATTTTGTGTGCCAGAAATTCCAGAACCTTACCGGGCACCACAACGCCAGAGGCAGCGGCTTTTGATTCCAGAATGGAAATACGTAGCTCAAACGTGGTGGCATGAATATCTGCCACCATACCGCAGCCCAAACGCGTGCGTAGCCGATCTTCCAGCCCCGACAGATCGGATGGGGATTTATCAGCCGAAACCACAATCTGCCGCCCGGCATCTACCAGCGCATTAAAGGTATGGAAGAATTCTTCCTGCGTATTGTCCTTGCCGATCAGGAACTGCAAATCGTCAATCATCAGCACATCGACGGAACGCAGTTGCTCTTTGAACTCGATGGTAGATTGCGAACGAATGGCCGCAATAAACCGATACATGAACTTTTCGGCAGACATATAGGCCACGGACACATTGCCGCTCTGGATCAGTTCGGCCCCGATGGCATGCATCAGATGCGTTTTACCCAGCCCAACGCCACCGTAAAGGAACAGCGGGTTAAACCCAACGCTGGAGGGTTTTTCTGCAACCCGGCGGGCGCAGGCATAAGCAAATTCATTGGGCTTGCCCACCACGAACGTATCAAACGTAAAGCGGCTATCCAGCGCAGTCACCAAGTCACTCCGCACTTCTGGCGCGGTGCGTGCTGCTGGGGTGGCCTCTTCCTGTGCGGGTGTTGCGGCGTTGGCGCTTGGCACACTTTCCAAAGGTATGGGGGCCGGATCTCCGGCGCGGGCAACCTGTAGCTCCACCCGGCGGATGCTGGGGATTTCCTGATTCCACAGTTCGCTCAGGCGGTCACCATACTGGCTTCTTACCCAGTCGCGCAAAAAGCGTGTGGGTAAAAGCAGGGTGATTTCATCACCATCAATCGGGCCCAGCGCAATTTTGGTCAGCCAAGTGCGGTATTCAACTTCGCCAACTTCGCCCTTCAGGCGGGCGCAGATACGCAGCCACGATTCCTCAAGCCCCTTGCCGTCTTCAAGCCGGGAAAAGGCGCTTTCGTCATCGTCCACTCCGATTGTCATTTTTGCTCCCGAGCGGTCATTAAGGCGCGAATGGGTTCACGCATTTTCACAAAACAGGCGGCACGTGTGCTGCCGGTGCTGTGTAACATCTGTAACGGCCTTGGCGGCCTATGGTGCAGGCTTGCTTATATCTTGCGGAAGGTAGCCCGAACAGCGCCAAGCCATCCAGCAAGGTAAAGCAGTGAGAGCAAATGGAGCAATCAATATTTCATGCTGCCTGCCCTGCTTGCGCTTTATCCAGCCAAGGTGGTGATAAAAACAAAGCCGAACCATCTGGGTGATGATTCGGCTTTATCTCAAAGCGTCAGATGGCCACCAATTAAGGTGGCCCCGCACTTTCCTCAGGCCGGAGCCAGTGCTTTCACACGGGCAGACAGGCGGGAAATTTTGCGGGCCACCGTGTTGTGGTGGATAACGCCCTTAGTGGCCGCACGCTGGATTTCTGGCTGAGCAAGGCGCAGTGCTTCGCGCGCAGCGCCATGATCACCAGCTTCAACTGCGGTTTCTACTTTCTTGATGAAAGTACGCATGCGGGATTTGCGGGCGGTGTTACGAGCAGTCCGCTTCGCGGTCTGCCGGATGCGCTTACGCGCCGAAGCGATATTCGCCATGAGTTTCTATTCTGTCCAGCACTTAAGAAAGATTAATAGGGCAGACACGCCGGAACGCGCTACCCATAAAGAGTAAGCGGTGCTGTAATGCACCTAAGCGCCTTCCGTCAAGCTTCTTCCATGCCGACCACTAGGATTTTACCCGTTTTTCTGCCTTTGGGGACAAAAAAATGTGGATCGTCCGGCCTGCGTTATCTGCTGCACACCAGAACATGCGGGTGTGCCGGGGCAATTGGGACATGGCTTACCCGTTTGCCCATATACCCGCCATGCGTGCTGGAAATACCCCAACCCGCCCTCTGGGCGTACATAATCTTTCAGGCTGGAACCACCTGCCTCTATGGCTTCTTCCAGCACATCACGTATGGCTTGCGCCAATTTGCGGGCTTTGGGGGCGGTAAGATTGCAGGCTGGCATGGTTGGGGCAATGCCAGCCCGAAACAGGGCTTCACACACATAAATATTGCCTAACCCCGCCACAACCTTCTGATCAAGCAGGAAAGGTTTGATGGGCATCCGCCTGTTTTTGCTGGCAGCCAAAAGCGTTTTGGGGGTAAAATCTGGCTCAAGCGGCTCTGGCCCCATGCCTGCCAGTAATGGATAGGTATCTTCCTGATCGGTTGGAACCAGATCCAGCATGCCAAACCGGCGCGGATCTATGTAACCACAGCGCTTTCCATTTTGCAGAATCAGCACAACGTGCTCATGCAATAATGGCGTGGTTGGAGAATCGAGAAGCACGCGCCCAGACATGCCCAAATGCCAGATTATGGACATCCTACCAGACAGGCGCATAAGAATATATTTGCCCCGACGGCGAAAGCCTTCTATCCGGCGGCCTTCGATTGTTTGTGAGAAATCGGCAGGAATCCGCCATCTCAGGTCGTGACGGCGCACAATTGCTTCTTTGATGGTACCGTTTTGCAGGGCAATCTGCATCCCGCGCATTACGGTTTCTACTTCAGGGAGTTCCGGCATGGCTAAAAAGCAGGGTATAGGGGAACCCCATGACCGACAACAGCTTTACGCCCTCCCCCGCTTCTTCTGACGCAACAGTGGAAGAAACGGATTTCGGCTTCCGTTCCGTAAGGAAGGAAGAAAAGAAAAATCTTGTTCGTGACGTGTTTGATAGCGTTGCGGGTAAGTATGACGTGATGAATGATATCATGTCCCTTGGCATCCATCGGGTATGGAAGCGTATTTTTGTAACAGAGCTTGGCCCGCAGCCCGGCATGTCTTTGTTGGATCTGGCCGGTGGCACGGGTGATATTACCTTTGGCTGGCTGAAGGGTGGCGGTGGCTCCGCCATTATGACCGACATTAACAGCAGCATGCTGTCTGTTGGGCGGGATCGGGCCATTGATCGTGGTTTTGTATCCGATCTGTCTTTTTGCGTTGTGGATGCAGAAGCTATTCCGCTGCGCGATATGTCCGTCGATCGGGTTTCCATCGCTTTTGGCCTGCGGAACTGCACAGATAAAATGGCTGTGCTGCGTGAAGCTCGGCGTGTGCTCAAACCCGGCGGGCGTTTTCTGTGCCTTGAATTTTCCCGCGTTCAGGTGGCAGCACTGGCACCTATCTATGATGCGTGGTCTTTCAAGGTGCTGCCTGCCATGGGCAATCTGATCGCCAAGGATCGTGAAAGCTACCAGTATCTGGCGGAAAGCATTCGCACCTTCCCGGATCAGGAAACACTGGCAGATATGTTCCGTGAGGCTGGGTTCTCTCACGTGCGGTATCAGTCCCTTTCCGGTGGTATTGCAGCCATTCATTCCGGCTGGCGCGTATAAGGCCAAAGGGTATGGACGTGGTTTTGCCTTCCCGTTCCGTTTTGCTCATTGTGGGCGGCAGTATTGCCGCCTTCAAGGCGCCGGAGTTGATACGTCTGCTTAAAGGCGCTGGCATGCAGGTGCGCTGCGTGCTTACGGAAGGCGGAAGCCAGTTTGTAACGCCCCTTACCCTGCAAGCGTTAAGTGAGCAGCCGGTTTATGCAGACCTGTTCTCGTTAACGGCTGAGCAGGAAATGGGGCATATTGCGCTTTCCCGCTGGGCAGATTTGGTTCTTGTTTGCCCTGCATCTGCCAATTTACTGGCACGCATGGCCGGTGGTCTGGCGGATGATCTGGCCAGCACGCTTTTATTGGCGACAGATGCACCTGTAATGGCCGTTCCCGCCATGAATGTGAGAATGTGGGAGCACGCTGCTACGCAGCATAACGTGGCCACGTTACAGCAGCGCGGCGTACATGTTGTGCCGCCAGCTATTGGCCCCATGGCCTGCGGTGAATTTGGCGCAGGCCGGATGCCGGAACCCGCCGATATTTTGGATGCCGTGCAAGCATTTTTCCGCCAGCGGCAACAGCAGAATGGCCCTTTGGCGGGGAAGGCTGTTCTGGTAACAGCAGGCCCTACGCAAGAACCGCTGGACCCTGTAAGGTATCTGGCTAACCGATCTTCCGGTAAACAGGGCTATGCCGTTGCTGCTGCGTTGGCGGATCTTGGAGCTTCCGTGACATTGGTAAGTGGCCCAACCATGTTGCGTGCGCCTGCTGGTGTTACGTTTGTTCCGTGCGAAACAGCTTGCCAAATGCTGGAATGCGTTAAGGCAGCGGCTCCGTTTGATGCGGCTGTCTGCACCGCGGCGGTGGCAGATTGGCGGCCTGAGGTGCAAGCGGGGCAAAAAATTAAAAAAACCAGCCGAGATGATGTGCCCGCTCCTATTCGGCTGGTGTCTAACCCAGATATTCTGGCCGAAATTTCCGCCCCCGGCCCACAGCGCCCGATGCTTGTTGTGGGGTTTGCCGCAGAAACCGAAAAGGTGGAGGAGCATGCAACCGCCAAGCGCCAACGCAAAGGATGTGACTGGATTGTTGCAAACGATGTAAGTGCTGGCACAGGCATTATGGGGGGTGATAGAAATCAGGTTGTTCTGATAACCGCCCAAGGCAGTGAGCGCTGGCCACATATGCCAAAAGAAGAAGTTGCACAAAGGCTTGCTTCTCGCATGGCAGATTGGTTTACAGAATCCTGATAGATTGTTTTTGAAATTTTGATAGAGGCTTGTTGATGTCTGCACCCACTTGTCCTTCGGCTGATCTTAGTGTGCAGGTGCAACGCCTCCCTCATGCGCAGGGTTTGCCCCTACCCTCCTACGCCACGGCTGGGGCTGCGGGGATGGATTTGCTGGCCGCAGTGGCAGAGCCCGTGGTGTTGCTGCCCGGTGCGCGAGTGTTGGTACCAACCGGGCTGCGCATAGCCTTGCCCCGTGGGTATGAACTTCAGGTGCGTCCGCGTTCTGGCTTGGCTCTCAAGCACGGCATTATCCTTCCCAATTCCCCCGGAACAGTGGATGAAGATTACCGCGGAGAACTGGGGGTAATTGTGCTGAATGCCGGCCAAACCCCGTTTACCATTGAGCGCGGCATGCGTATTGCACAGGCCGTTGTGGCCCCCGTTACACGGGTGGCATGGGCCGAATGTAACGAGCTGGATGAAACCCAGCGCGGCGCAGGTGGGTTTGGCAGCACGGGAACCGGAGTGCCATGAACAGAAGCTGGATGAACCTTGTACCTCGGCCACAAGGTTCGTCTTCTCTGCCTTTACGTTATCCGAACAGCGCAGATGCTCTTCTGCTTTTGTGTCTGGCGGCTGCGGCAATAGCGCTGGGGGCAGCAGTAAGGCACATGCTGGGGCCATTGGTGGCGCCTGCCAGCATGCCCATACATTTGGATATGTGGCATTTGCCCGGCTATGCGTTGCGCACAACCATACGCATGTTTGCGGCTTTGGCGTGCTCTTTGGTGTTCACGTTTGTATATGCAACGTTGGCGGCCAAAAGCAGGCGTGCAGGGCAGATTTTGATACCTTTATTAGACGTACTGCAATCTGTTCCCATCCTTGGGTTTCTGTCTTTCACCATCACGTTTTTTCTGGGGTTGTTTCCGGGGCGTATATTGGGGGCAGAATGTGCGGCAATTTTTACTATTTTCACCAGTCAGGCATGGAACATGGCGTTGGGCATGTATCAGGGCCTGCGGTCTGTGCCGCCTGAGCTGGAAGAAACCGCACGTTGTTTTGGCCTAACAAGCTGGCAGAAGTTCTGGCGGCTGGAAGTGCCCTGCACTATCCCATCCTTGGTGTGGAACGCCATGATGTCCATGGCCGGTGGCTGGTTCATGGTGGTGTATTCTGAAAGCATTACCGTTGGCAGCACGGATGTTACGCTGCCGGGCATAGGCTCCTATGTTGGTATGGCCATAGATCAGCAGAATATTGGTGCTGTAGCCGCAGCCATTGTGGCCATGATGGTTGTTATTCTGGTTTATGATCAGGTGCTGTTTCGGCCTTTGGCCGCGTGGGCCACACGCTTCAGGCTGGAAAGTGTTAATACGGCCCAGGTTGTGGAGCCATGGTTTTTGCGGCTGGTGCGCCGTACACGTTTACTGCGGATGGGGGGCAATGCCCTGCTTTCTGTTGGGCGGCGCATAAGCTACCTGCCTCTGGGGGCTCGCCCTGATACAGTGCGTGCCACAGCGGATGACAACAGTGATGGTGCAGATTGGCTGTGGTGGGGCTTTCTTCTGATTGTCTGCCTTGCGGCTTCATGGCAGGTGTGGGCTTACGCGCATACCCATTACACGCTTGGCCAGATTGCCTATGTGTTTGGGTTGGGTGGTATCACATTGCTGCGTGTGGTCAGCATGTTGGTGCTGGCATCGTTAATATGGGTGCCGGTGGGTATCTGGTGCGGTTTGGACCCCATGCGCGCCCGGCGGGCGCAGATATTGGCACAGTATGGGGCGGCTTTTCCGGCTAACCTGTTCTTTCCGGTGTTTGTGGTGGTAATTGTACATTTTCATCTGACGCCAGATATCTGGCTCACCCCCCTGATGATTTTGGGGGCGCAGTGGTACATCCTGTTCAACGTTATTGCTGGGGCGTCCTCCTTCCCGTCCAATTTGCTGGAAGTTGGCCGAAATCTGGAAGTGAGAGGCTGGTTCTGGTGGCGGCGCATTATACTGCCGGGCATTGCACCTTATTACCTTGTGGGCGTTATGGCGGCCGCAGGTGGCGCATGGAATGCAGCCATTGCATCGGAAGTGGCGCAGTGGGGAGAAACAACCTTAACGGCCCACGGCCTAGGCGCTTATGTTGCGCAAAGCACTCAACTGGGAAACATAAGTAATGTTGGGTTGGGTACGGTGGTGATGTGTATATTTGTCATGTTCACCAATGCTTTGGTATGGCGGCCTTTGTCGGACTTTGTCGCTCGTCGCCTAAAACTGAACTGAACCGGATAGAGAGCAATGGCATCTGGCCCAGAGAAAAAAACATTTCCATCCGGCTCTGTTTTGGCAGAAGCACGTCATGTCAGCCGTTTTTACCATAAGGATAGCGCTGCTGATGTGCAGGTGCTGGATAACATTAGCCTTACCTTGCATGCCGGAGAAATAGTTGGGCTGCTTGGGCGTTCAGGTTCGGGCAAGTCTACCCTGCTGCGTATTCTAGCTGGTTTGCTGCCGCCATCTTCTGGTGAGATAGTGTGGAAAGGGCAGCCTCTGCATAAACCCACGCAGGAAATTGCAGTGGTCTTTCAGTCCTTCGCCCTCTTTCCGTGGATGACAGTTGAAGAAAACGTAGCACTGGGGCTAGATGCGCGCGGAGTGCCTGCCGCAGAGCGTGACAAGCTGGTTGATGATGCCATAGATCTGATTGGCTTGGGTGGGTATGAGAATGCTTGGCCCAAGGAGCTTTCTGGCGGCATGCAGCAGCGTGTAGGGTTGGCCCGTGCCTTGGTGGTGCATCCTGACTTGCTGCTTATGGATGAGCCTTTTTCTGCCCTGGATGTGCTGACAGCGGAAAATTTGCGCACAGATCTGATAGAGCTATGGTCGGAAGAAAAGCTGCCAGTTCAATGTATGCTGATTGTGACGCATAATATTGAAGAAGCTGTGTTGATGTGTGATCGTATCGTGATTGCATCTTCCAACCCCGGGCGCATTGCGCATGTGCTGAATGTGCCGTTTGCACACCCGCGTAACCGCGAAGATGCAGAGTTCCGCCAGCTGGTGGACCACATTTACGCGTTGATGACGCAGCGTGCCCCTATTGTTTCTGAGGCCGATCTGGCACGCCGAGGCGCGCCACAAGGCGCTGCCCTTACCCGCTCTTTCCGCGCTTTGGTGCCTGTTTCCATTACCATGATGATTGGAATGATGGAGGCCTTGGCTGCACCCCCGCTCAATGGCCGAGCGGATTTGCCGGTATTGGCAGAAAAGCTTCAGCTTGAACTGGATGATCTGTTCCCACTAGGGGAATCTCTGGAACTTTTGCGTCTGGCAGAACTGGAAGATGGAGATATCCTGCTCACCAACGAGGGCGTGCATTTTGTTCTGAGCGATTTGGATGAGCGCAAGGCTATTATGGGCCACGCGTTGCTCCATAACGTGCCGTTGGTGCGGATGATCTGCACCCTTCTGGATGAACGGCCATCTCACAGCATTAAAGCAGAGCGTTTCCGTAGTGAGTTGGAAGATAGTATGTCTGCCGATTACGCGCGCCAGACACTCCAGACCATTATTGGTTGGGGCCGGTTTGCGGAACTGTTTGATTATGATGAAGAAGGAGACCGCTTTTTTCTGGAAGATGAAACTTCAGAATAAGCCGTCTGTTTTTTATGTGGGGCTAAAGTAACGCGCAAATTCCTTGCGGGCTTTAGCCACTTTGGGGCTGATAACAACCTGACAGTACCCCGCCATAGGGTTGCGGGCGTAATAATCAAAATGCGCTTCTTCCGCTGGCCAGAAAGTGGTGAGAGGTTGAATTTCTGTCACCACAGGCTGATTGCCCCAGATTTTTTCCTGCGCAATTTCTTGTTTGGCGCTTTCCGCAAGCTGCTTCTGCTGGTTATTTTCATAGAAAATAACAGAGCGATACTGTGTGCCCTTATCATTTCCCTGTCGGTTCAGGGTTGTGGGGTCATGCATAACAAAGAAGATGCGTAGGATTTCAGCATAACTGATAATGGCAGGATCAAACTCCAGCCGGATAACTTCGGCATGGCCTGTCTGCCCGGTGCACACTTGCTGATAGGTAGGGTGCTGCACAGTGCCGCCCGCATAACCCGGCGCAATAGAGAGAATGCCTTTCATGCCACGGTAAACAGCTTCCAGACACCAGAAGCATCCACCGCCAAGTATTGCTGTTTCCATGCTGCTGTTCTCTCCTGCTTGTATGCTCATATAGCCTGCCAGCAATTAAGCCAGCAGGCTATATGGGATCGCGCGGTTGTTACCCGATGCGAGATAGAGCTGCTTTCAGGCGCACGCACTCACCCTGCTGCACTTTCAGACGATCCCGCATTTCCTGCACCACTTCGGGTTTGGCGCGGGTGACAAAGTTCTGGTTGCCAAGTTTCTTTTCAGTTTTGGCAACTTCATCTTCTGCCTTACCCAGCTCCTTTTTCAGGCGTGCACGTTCGGCATCCAGATCAATCAACCCGGCCAGCGGGATGATAAGAGTTGCCTCATCCACCACAGCCTGTGCAGAGCCGTGCGGAATATCACCCTGCAATGGCGCAATTTCAGAAACACGCGCCATGCGGCCAATGGCTTCCTGCCACCGCTGTGCGTGATCCAATGTTTGCGGCAAGGCATCTTTCAAAAACACTGGGGCTTTCTGTGCCGGTGGTACGTTCATTTCTGCCCGCACTGTACGGATTTCCGTAATCAGGCGAATAATCTGGTCGCACTCTGCCTGAGCTGCTTCTGCACCGGCTGGCACAACAGGTTCTGGCCAGCTTGCAGAAATAAGGCTGCCTTCTTCCCTATATCCAAAGGAGTGCCACAGCGTATCCGTTACAAACGGAATAACAGGCTGTAGCAGGCGCAGGATAACGCCCAAAACATAAGCTGCTACAGCGCGAATTTCTGCGGCTTCGGCTTCATCCGTAGAGTTAAATACGGGTTTTGCGAATTCAAGGAACCAATCACAGAATCGGTTCCATACAAAGCGGTAGCAACTGAGTGCGTATTCATCAAAACGGTAGGAATCCAGCGCACGCGTTGCTTCTGTAATAGCAGCGGCCGCTTCGGCAATAATCCACCGACCAAGCGGAGATTTAACGGTTGCCGGATCAAACCCTTCAACAGGTTTAACGCCGTTCATTTCACAGAAGCGAGCAGCATTCCAGAGCTTGGTAATGAAGGCGCGGTAATCTTCTACCCGTTTGCGGCCTAGTTTGACGTCTCGTCCAATACCGGTGAGTGCGCAAATGGTAAAGCGCATGGCGTCTGCACCGTACTGATCAATCAGTTCCAGTGGATCAATACCATTGCCTTTGCTTTTGGACATTTTCTGCCCGTGCTCATCGCGCACAAGGCCATGAATGAAAATGTTGCGGAACGGCACATCATGCATGAAGTGCTGGCCCATCATCATCATCCGGGCAACCCAGAAGAAGATGATGTCAAAGCCTGTTACCAGAACATCAGTTGGGTAATACCGGGCGAGTTCTGGTGTTTTATCTGGCCAGCCCAATGTGGAGAACGGCCATAGGGCGGAAGAAAACCATGTGTCCAGTACATCATCATCACGCCGTAGTAATTCTACCTTGCCGTAATGGGCGTTGGCCTGTGCCTGAGCATCGGCTTCATCATGCGCCACAAACACATGTTCGTCCGGGCCATACCATGCCGGAATACGATGGCCCCACCAAAGTTGGCGCGAAATACACCAAGGCTGGATATCACGCATCCAAGCAAAGAAGGTGTTTTCCCACTGTTTGGGAATAAAGCTGGCGCGGCCGGATGTAATGGCTTCCACGGCTGGGCCAGAGAGTTTGCCAGCATCACAATACCATTGCGTGGTTAGGCGTGGTTCAATAATTGCTCCACCACGTTCAGCATGCGGCACCTGATGGCGATGGGGTTCGATTTTTTCCAGCCAGCCATCTTCTTCCAGACGGGCGACAATAGTTTTACGTGCTTCCTCGCGGGAAAGGCCAGCCAGACTGCGCACAAAAGCTGGGTCAGCCAGTCCTTCAACAGCGCTGAGGTCTTGCTCGATTTCATCCAGCACAATGCGGGCCTGATCGTCCAGAACAGAGATCATGGGCAGGTTGTGGCGGCGGCCGACTTCGAAGTCATTAAAATCGTGCGCGGGCGTGATTTTAACAGCGCCCGTGCCTTTTTCCGGGTCCGAATGTTCATCTGCAACAATCGGAATCAGGCGGCCAGTTAGTGGCAGACGAACGGATTTACCAATCAGGTTTTTATAGCGCTCATCTTCTGGGTGAACGGCTACAGCGGTATCGCCCAGCATGGTTTCTGGCCGCGTGGTGGCAACGGTAATTGTTGCATCCCCAGCGCCTTCAACAGGGTAGCGAATATACCACAGATTACCGGCAACATCCTTGCTTTCCACTTCCAGATCAGAAATGGCGGAGCGGAAAACCGGGTCCCAGTTTACCAACCGGCGATCACGATAAATCAGCCCTTCATTATAAAGGGTTACGAACACTTCCCGCACTGCGCGGGAAAGGCCTTCATCCATCGTAAAGCGTTCACGTGGCCAATCGAGAGAGGAGCCAAGGCGGCGCAGCTGCTTTGTAATGCCGCCGCCGGATTGTTCCTTCCATTCCCACACGCGCTCAATAAACGCATCACGGCCCATTTCCTGGCGGGTTTTTCCTTCGGTGGCCAAGGTGCGTTCCACCACCATCTGGGTGGCAATACCTGCGTGGTCTGTGCCGGGCTGCCACAGGGTGTCAAACCCCTGCATACGCTTCCAGCGGATAAGCGTATCCTGCAATGTCATGGTAAGGGCATGGCCCATGTGCAGGGTGCCGGTAACATTTGGCGGTGGAATCATAATAGTAAACGGCTTTTTGCCGCTGTTGGGCTGTGCAGAAAATGCCTTTCTGCTTTCCCATAATTCGTACAGACGTGTTTCTATCTGGGCCGGCTCAAAAGACTTGTTCAGCATATGTATTCCACCACACAACGTAAAAAAGGCGGCAGGCATGTACTGCCTCCGCCTTTGCAGAGCAATCATCCGGTTTTTGGCAGAGCACCCGTTACTGAAATGTGTGCGTTCACCCAGTAACGGCGTGTCTGGTTTCCGGTATTACAGACCGCGCTGCGTCAGACGTTCCACTTCCTTACGGACAGCAGCCTGCACGATGCCTGCAAGATGTGCATCCAGCCACTTTTTAAGGAATACGCGCACTTCCTGGCGCACGATATCTTCAACAGTCAGAGACCCTTCATGTGAAATAGCCACTTTTCTCTCCTCATGCTCTCTTAGATACTTATCCTGCAGGGTTTTCTGCAGAACAGCGAATGAATTTGATGTATCTGACATGGTTTCGTCATTCAGGGGGATTGGGAGAGGACCAGACATATCGTGTTCTGCCTTTTCAGTTAGCGGGATCTGTCTCAGATCAGTTACGGATAGGATACCGTCATCATGAGCGATAGGTGATGACTGCACAAGAGCCGTGTCTTCTCCCATATTGACTGGATGATGCGCTGAACTATTGGGCTGGCTGGAATGATGATCCGGCTGCGATTCCTGCACAAGCCCTTCCATCATGGAAGGGGAAAGAACCAGCATATCATCGTCTTCATCACCCTCTGCGGAGTCTGTGTCCGAAGAAGGGGGAGCCATGGCTGCCAGATGCTCATCATGCAGGGTCTGCCGTATAGAAGACAGCACATCTGCTACTGATTTACCTGTGCCTTCAGATGGATCCTGTGACGATGCCATACAATAACCCCTGCCCTTACCCTTACTGTTCAGCTTTTAGCGCCCTGGCTGGCTGACCGCATAATCGTTCAGCCCCCAAAGACGATCTTTTACAGCGTTATAGTAAGCTTTGTCATCATAAAGAGGAACATTCAACTTGAGATCGGCTGCGGTTAGGCGGCCAATGGCTGCGGCAACGTTGTACGAAGTCAGCACCATATTGCTTAAGCTTTGAACAAGAGCCACCTGTGCTTGCAGCAAAGTTTGCTGCTGCTGCAACACTTCCAGCGTTGTGCTGGTGCCTACAATAGCCTGACGTTCCACCCCATCAAGAGCCACGGTGCCTGCCTGAATAGCGGCGCGGTTACTGTTGATTGCGGCCTGATAGGCAACCAGTTTCTGCCAGTTTGAAACAGCATCCTGCGCGGCTGTTCTGCGCTGCACATCAACTTCACGGTGTGCAGCTTGCGCCTGCTGCTTGGCCTGCCGCACAGCTGCGTATTCTGAGCCCCCCTGATAAACCGGGATGTTGAAGTTGATCATGGCGTATTTGTTTTCGTCAATCTGGTTATTCAGGCTTTGGTTTACCTGTCTGGAATAAGCCAGAGTGGCAGAAACTTTTGGCATAATGGCTGCCATTGCAACGGCTACTGCATCTTTTTGGGAAGATTCGGTAAAGAGTGCATTGATGACATCTGGATTGTTTTTAACCGCCATAGCTGCGGCCATCTGCTCATTTTTAACAGGTAATACCAAAGGCTGCGGCGGAACCAGATTAGGCGGCGGTGCCATGCCGATAATCTGCATATATGTGGCTTGTGCAGTTTGAAGTGTGCCTTCGGATTGCTGGCGGGTAGCTTTGGCTGTTGCGTAAGCAGATTCAGCCTGTGCAACGTCTGTGCGCGTAATTTCCCCTACCCGGAAGCGTTCATTCGTTGCGCGGAGCTGTTGTTGAAGCACGCGTTCGTTGTTGATGTTCAACTGCAAGAGCTGTTCATCTTCAATAACGGAAACATACGCATTCACAACCTGCTTGAACACTTGCTGTTCGGCAGAAATCAGATGCGCGCGGGCTGCCATAACTTTGTTAACAGCTTGATGTGTAGAGGATGTGGTTTTGCCACCCGTATATAACGGCTGATTAACACTTACGCCTGCCGTATAACCAGGGGTGTTATATTGGCGAATATAACCAGTAGAAGGCTGATCTGCCTCACCCTGATAATCGTTCACACCCTTATAGTATGTCAGGCCTACTGTGCCGGTTACGGTTGGCCGCCAGCCAGCCAAAGCGGTTGGCACCTGTTCATCGGTAGCGCGTAGGGTGGCACGTGCTTCCTGAAGAGTCGGGTTTGTCAGATAGGCCGCAGCAAGTGCTTCCTGCAGCGTATGTGGCACAAAGGTTGGCGAACCACTGCCATCGTATTTCTGCCCCCATGCAGTGGAACTGCATAGCACAACAGCCATACCCACCCCTGCTCCGCAAATACGCCGCATCTGATACTCCTGATTCAGTTACCGTATTGCCGCTTAAGGCACTGCTCATGCCACGATACTGAACCTATTTCTACAAGTTTGTAATCATCTGCGGCAGAATATCTTTCTAAAAGTTTATTTCTAGAATTCAAAAGTAACGGGTGCGGCAAGATCTGGCAGTAAAGGTAGCTGTGTTTCAAAAAGGTTAGTGACAATAAAACTGGACGCACTTTCTGGCTCTCTTCTGGCCGTAAAAGCTTCTGCTAATCTATTGGGGGTGGCCATAACACCAGCCATGATGCCGGATGTGGCCAGTTGCGCAGCACAAAAAGCGGGAAAACGTAGAATGGCGCCATCAAAATAAATGACATCATAAGGCGTGTTGCCCGTTATGCCCTCGCTAAGGGGGGCGATAACCCATGAAACGTTCAGAGACTCTTGCTGGCAGAAGTGCTGCCCTTGTTCGGCAAGGCGTGTGTTTGATTCAAGCGCCGTGACATCGGCACCAAGGGCGGCAAAAAGTGCTGCTGTGTATCCGGTTGCTGCCCCTACAACAAGAACCCGCGCTTTTTCTACTGGCATAACGGCCTGCACAAGGCGCGCTGTGAGCAAAGGTTGGGGCAATACACGCCCTTGCCCTAGGGAGAGTGTCATATCTGCATAAGCTACAGATTGCTGATCGGGCATAACACAGCATTCGCGGGGCAATTCCCGCATGACCGATAATAATGAGAGGTTTGTAATTTCTGAAGGACGAAGCTGATCGTCCACCATAAGGTTACGTGCGGTTTCCATATCTTTATCTTTTGGATACGGCATTGGGTAGGAATTCTGCTGTATTGCGGCCTGAAGTGTCACGTTTTCCTATCCCTTGCGGTTAAGGTTTATGCCCTTTGCAGTGCCTGCCAGATTAAGGGCAAAACATTTTGTGACACACAGATTTAAAATTCGCACAACACAACGGCTTGACCAATGCGCCAGAACAGGAGATAAGGCTCCCCATCACCCGATGGTCTGGTGGCAGAATGGTGATGCAGCGGACTGCAAATCCGCGAATGTGGGTTCGATTCCCGCCCAGACCTCCATTTCCCTACGAAACTAAAAGACAATGCTTGACATTTTCCGCAGAAAACTGCGGTTGTCAGCTCTTATTCGTATGACATGGAATGATGCGGCGGAAGATGCCGCAATTCGTCGCGCAAAGCCCCCGAAAGTAGATGATTTTTCTGCTGTCAGGAAAAGCCGCCTTATTGCACGTATAGCTTACAGTGTGTGTTCAGAATCTCTTGGGGAGTCTGCATATTTTGGGTGGTCTGGGGTGCAGGTAGAAGCGTTGCTACTTGTGGCTGCTGCGTTCACATTCCCGCTGTCATAATTTTGCAAAGGAATACGCTCGTGGGTAATGACACTACAGCACAAAATGGCATTCTGCGTTCCGTTAAGGTGCAGAAGGACGGAAGCACCAAGGCTAAGTTGCGCTTTACAAAGCAGGATCAGAATATTGAATTTTCTGTAACGGTCACCCTGCCCCCAACGCCTGGCGCAAGTGCCGATGCTGCTTTTGTTGATACAGCCAATCTGCTGGGCCTGACCAAGGTTGCTATTCAGAAACTGGCAAAAGATCAGAACATCACGCTTCCAAATTTTGCGGAATAAAAGATACTGCGGGCAGCGAATCTGAAAAAGGTGCTGCTGCCCGCATATCTTGGGCTCCGGTGTGCCATGCCGGGTATAAATATTTCGTAAAATAAGGGCTTGGCTTGTGCAGAAAAAATTTGCTGATGTTTTTTTGGAGAAAGTAGAACAGATAAACGCTGGGCGGACTATTTATGCCAGCGCAGGCGCTTTTTTATGTGTCTGTTTTATGCTGGGGTTGGCTAATCTGATCTGCCATTTTGGCCTGCATATTGATCTGGCTTATCTGGTGCGAGATCTTATTTTTATCATGGCATTTTATTTTTTCCTGCCTCCTCTCATCTTATGGGTTGGAAAAGGCAGATTACCGGGTGGTGAGAGTTAGTTTTTTCTGCTCCATCAAGCTTGTGCTTTACTTTTTTCAAGCAGCACAAGCTATCTAGAAAAACTTATTGTCGCTCTTTTTGGCCAACAATCAGGCTGCGTAAAATGCGTTCGCGCAGGCATTGAGGCAGCAGCCGCTCAAGAACGCGCAGCGCCCGAAATGGCCACGGAAAGATATAAACTTTCTTTCTTTTGTTAATGGCCCGGATAATGCGGCGTGCAGCACTTTTGGCTGAAACCAGAAATGGCCGTGGCCCTTCCAGCCTGCGGCTCATAGGTGTGTCTATAAAGCCGGGCACAATCAGCGTAAGGCCCACACCTTTATCTTCCCACGCCAGACCTGCCGCACGTGCAAAAAAATCCAGCCCACATTTAGAACTGCTATAGGCAGGAGAGCACGGGAGTTCGTAAAAACCTGCAACAGAGCCGATAAGGGCAATATGCCCGCCTCCATTAGGAATCATATTCTGGGCAGCGGCTGTGGCCAAAGCTACAGGCGTGGCATAGTTAACCTGCGCAAGCTGTAAGACCTTTTGCGGGTCTTCTGTCATGCTGTCTAATGGCTGTATGTCAGATAGCCCTGCCCCCAGAATAACCAGATCAGGTTTATGCTCAGCATAATCTGCCTTAAATGCTGCCAGAGCGGCTTCACCATCACACAGATCAATCTGCCGGGTAAAAACAGCAGAGCCGCGTGCACAGCACGTTGTGGCAATTTCTGTCAGCCGTTGCGGGTTTCTGCCCCATAGTATCAGTGTCCGGCCTGGTCGTGCGTAACGTTTGGCCAGTTCCATTCCAATTCCGCCGGTGGCCCCAGTCAGCAGAACAGAGCGTGCGGTGTGTTTTCCGTTCGCAACAACTTTCACACTTTTCCCTTTCCCAATGCTGCGTAATAAGGCATCACCCATTGGCTTTTGGCTTTCACACAACGGAGTGGCAATGTCTTCCCCCACTCAGATTACGGTTACACCTGTTTCGGGTTCACGCCAGTTTTCTCTCTTTATAAAACTACCACGCCTTCTTTACGATGGCTTGCCAAGTTATGTGCCTCCTTTAGATATGGAGCAGCGGGATATTTTTTCACCCACGCATGCACCATTTTTTGAGCACGGCTTTGCTTGTTATTTTCTTGCGTGGCGGAATGGAAAGCCCATTGGGCGTATATCTGCCCAGATAGATGCTTTGGCTCTCAAGCAGCCCGGCCCGCGCACAGGCTTTTTTGGGGCGCTGGATACGCTGGAGCCGGAATGCGTGGCCCCATTGCTTGAAGCCGCGATACAATGGCTAAAATTGCGCAAAATTGAGCGCATACGTGGCCCGTGGACACTGAATAGCAATGGTGAATCCGGGATTATGGTGGAGGGGCAAGATGAGCCCCCCATGATTGGCATACCGTGGCACCCCAAAACTCTGGGTCCTGCTGTGGAGGCTGCTGGGTTTAAGCGTGCGGTAGATTTGCTATCCTACCGGATGGAAACCAGCCCTTCTGCAGAGCGTGCAAACCAGATACCTGCTAACATTCGGCAGCGCTTGGGTGCGATTACCATGCGCGGCCTGCGTAAGGATAAGGTGAATGAAGATGCCGAAATCCTACGTGAAATCTATAATGATGCGTGGTCTGATACGTGGGGAAATATTCCCCTTACGCAGGATGAGGTCAAAAGCCTGCTAAAGGCCCTTAAGCCCATTTTGCGGCCAGAACAGTATGTGCTGGCTGAAGTAGCCGGAGAACCGGCTGCCATTGCGCTGGTTATTCCCAACATGTTTGATATCAGCGGTGACTTAGGTGGTGCGCCCTCTCCGCTGGGCTGGCTTAAGCTGGCCTCTCGCGTAATGAGCCATGATTTCCGGTCTGCACGGGTGGTGCTGTTGGGTGTGCGCAAGAAGTATCTCGGCACCGCCCTGCGCGCCATGCTACCTGCCCTGATTATTGATGAACTGATGAAGCGTGGCCATGTGCTGCCTTATCGCAGTATTGAGCTAGGCTGGGTGTTGGAAACGCATGAAGGCTTGCGTAAGCTGATTGAGCGCATTTCTCCCACGCCTTACAAACGGCACCGGATGTACGAAAAACTTCTGGTGGAATAAATCGCGCTCTGGCGGGTGGAGCGCCTAAAGGTGGCTCCATCCGTGGGAACGGAATTGCAGGCTTTTGCCTGCGCTATCTACAACCGTTACACCGGTAGATCCCTGCGTGAATTCCCCGATACGGGTTACTTTTATGGGGCCGCAGGCGGTATCTAACGCGCCTTTGCGCAGCAATGAGGCTTCATGCTGCGTGGGAACGGCAAATAAAATCTCGTAATCATCGCCGCCAGTCAGGCAGGTTTCCAGCCATTTGGGGCCTGCTTGGCGAGCTGCGTCTGATAGAGGCACGGTATCTGCGTGGATGGTCACATGCAGCGCGTTTTCCCGCGCGAGATGCCCTGCATCTTGGAGCAAACCGTCTGAAATATCCATGGCAGCAGAAGCAAGGCCGTATAAGGGCAAACCAATACGGGGCTGTGGCAGGCGGTAACGCTGCGCCAGATGGCCAGATGGATCAGGTATCTCACCTTTAAGGGCGCGTAGGCCTAATGCGCCATCACCAATAGTGCCGGTAACCCATAAACCATCACCAGCCTGAGCGCCTTGTCGGCGGATAGCCTGCCCCGGCAACACAGAGCCAAGAATGGTCAGGGATAAGACCAGCGGGCCACGGGTGGAGGTTGTATCGCCCCCCAGTAACTGGAGCCCGAATTGCTCCTGATCCGCTTTAAGCCCTTTGCAAAACTGTGCCACCCACTGTTCGGTAGTATGAGGTGGGCGTGCAAATGTTAGTAGCCAACCTTCCGGGCGGCTGCCCATGGCAGCCAGATCAGACAGGTTACAGCGTAGCAGCTTGCGGCCAATGGTTTCTGGTGGATCATCTGGCAGAAAGTGAACATTTTCTACCATACCATCCGCTGCAATCACCAGTTCTCGCCCTTCGGGCGGCGTGAAAACAGCGGCGTCATCCCTCAATTCAAGGGCAGCAGCCCCAGCCAGAGCAGAAAAGTGCTGCCGGATAAACGCAAATTCCTGCGGCAGATCAGTCTGGTTGCTGGGTTTGTTCTGTATCATGGTTCCGTTCAGCCGCCAGACGTTTGAAGAGCGTATCCAGAACGCCGTTCACAAGGCGCGGTTCGTCACCAGAGAAGAAGGCGTGGGCCACGTCCATATATTCGTTGATCAGCACAGGGGCTGGTGCATCGCCTTCTGTTGCTTCTGCCGCGGCTGCCAGAAGCAATGCGCGCAATACGGGGTCTAACCGTGCAATGGGCCACGTTTCTGGAAGCGTTTTTTCAACTTCCCGCGTAACCTGCGTGCGTAGGGAGGTTACCAGCCGCACAATGTGGCTGAAAAGCTGTGTATCGGCCTCTGGAATGCAGCCGTCTTCATAACTTGCGCCATCCAGCGTTGTGCCAAACCGATGAACCAGAAACTGTTCAATAACGTTTTCTGGGCGGTCTCCATTCTGGTCAATCTGGAACAGGGCTTGCACAGCGGCAACGCGTGCTGCCGTGCGGGGCCGTTGCGCCCCTTTCAAACGGGGTTCGTCCTGTAGTTCTGTCATCCATCCCTCCTGCCCGGCCAGTCAGTTGCAAAGCCGGGTTTCATGGCGCTTTTCTGTTCTAAGGTCTAGTCTTTTCCGGGGGCTGGGGCGCCACCTGATTCCATAAGGTTCAGAATTTCCGAAAAATCCTTGGCTTCCGTAAAATCGCGGTACACGCTTGCAAACCGCACATATCCAACGCCATCTACTTCCTTAAGGGCATCCATTGCCAGTTCACCTATGCGGGTGGATGTCACCTCGGTTTCTCCGTTCCCCTCAAGCTGGCGCACAATGCCGGTAACAATCTGCTCAATCTGTTCTTCGGAAACAGGGCGTTTGCGCAGGGCGATACGGATGGAGCGTGCAATTTTTTCCCGATCAAAGGGCGCGCGCCTACCATCGTTTTTCACCACAACCAGTTCTCGCAGTTGCACACGTTCTACCGTGGTAAAACGCTGCCCGCAGGACAGGCATGCACGCCGCCGCCGAATGGCCAGTCCTTCCTCATTGGGGCGACTATCCTTGACCTGACTATCTGGGTTCCCGCAAAAAGGGCAACGCATGGTGGTATCAACCTTCCCTCAGGCGCATTTTTGGCTGGCGTTTTCTGTTGTTAAAAGAGCGCGTATGTAAAGGCACCACTTATTTCTTTTGGGCCGTTTCGTCCATACCATGTGGCGGTCCATCTGGATGGAGAAATTATGAAACGCAGCCATTTTGCTGTTCTGTTCTGTGCAGCTCTTTCTTGTTCAGCCTATGCCTTACCGCAGGCGTTGGCCGATAATCAGCCTTCCCAGCCCGTTTTGCCGGAGCAGGTGGATGCTCAAAAGGATATTACCATATTTGACACATCTTTGCATCTGGCATCGGAAGGAGAACCGGCAACAGTTTATTTTGCCCTGTCCAATGCCAGTGAAACCGCGCATCTGCTTACGGGGGTAAGTTCTCCCGTTTGCCAGAAACTGGTGGGCCACCATGCCGATCAGGAAAGCACAGGCGGTACTAGGGTGCTGTTTACCCATCTTGCCCTGCCGGGCAATTCTACACTGGTGTTTCCGCCGGGCGGGTACCACCTGCTCTGCTTTGGCCTTTCCAATAACGTGCATGCCAATCAGAACGTGCCGTTTACATTTACATTTATGGGTGGATCTTCAAAAACCGTATCTGTTCCTGTTCAGGATGCAGGCACAGATGCAGAAAGCGACCATAAGCCAGACTGATCACGCCATATTCAGCAAAGCGTTGCTCTGGCAGGAAAAATATTCCCGCCAGAGCTTGTTTTTTAGCTGCCCGTATAGGTGCTAAGAGTGCGCTTAACCGCCTGATGCCATCCGGCAATCATGGTGCGGCGCTGTTCATTTTCCATTTTAGGTTCAAATAGAGAGCCCCGTGCCCATTCGGAAGCCACGGTCTGCTCGCTATCCCACACACCTGTTGCAATGCCCGCCAGAAAGCCTGCGCCCAGAGCGGTGGTTTCCACATTGCGTGGACGCTCCACCTTGGCTTGCAGCATGTCTGCAAGAAACTGGCAGTACCAGTCATTGGCAGACATGCCGCCATCTACGCGAATGCTATCTGTGGTGCCACCGCCATCCTGCATCATGGCCGTAACCAGATCGAGCGTCTGATAGGCTACGGATTCCAAAGCAGCACGGGCAATATGCGCAGCACTTGAATCCAGCGTTAGGCCGCAGATCAGCCCGCGTGCATCAGGGTCCCAATGCGGGGCGCCTAGGCCTACAAACCCCGGCACCATGTAAACGCCGTGGCTATCTGGCACACGTGTCGCCATATCATCGGTTTGAGATGCGTGGGTGATCAGGTGCAGCCCATCACGCAACCATTTGATAGCGGCACCCGCCACAAAAATGGAGCCTTCCAGCGCGTAGGTGGTTTTGCCATTAATACGGTAGGCAATGGTGGTGAGCATGCGGTTGCGAGATGTTACGGGTTTATCCCCCGTATTCAGCAGCAAAAAGCAGCCCGTGCCATAGGTGGCCTTGGCCATGCCTGGTGTAAAGCACGCCTGCCCGACCACAGCGGCCTGCTGATCCCCCGCAATACCTGCGATAGGAATGGATCGGCCGAACAGTTCAGGATCAGTTTCACCGTAAATGCAGCTGCTATCTTTCACTTCTGGCAAAAGTGCCGCAGGTACGCGGAAAAGACGCAGAAGGTCTTCATCCCACTGTTGGCGGTGGATATCAAACAACATGGTGCGAGATGCGTTGGTGACATCCGTTGCATGCACCTTGCCGCCAGTCAGACGCCAGAGAATGAAGGAATCAATGGTGCCAAAAGCCAGCTCGCCTTTTTCTGCACGCTCACGGGCCTGGGGCACGTTATCCAGCAGCCATGCCAGCTTGGTGGCAGAAAAATACGGATCAATCAAAAGCCCGGTGCGTTCGCGCACCAGTGTTTCTGCGCCTTCATCACGCAGTTTCTGGCACACATTGGCCGTGCGCCGATCCTGCCAGACAATGGCGCGGTGGATAGGCTTGCCAGTGGCGCGTTCCCACACCACAATGGTTTCGCGCTGGTTGGTAATGCCAATGCCCGCTACCCGGTCTGCCGCGCCAGATTTCTCCAGCGCTGTGCGTGCGGTGTTAACGACATCTTTCCAGATATCTTCCGGGCAGTGTTCTACCCAACCCGCCTTGGGGTAATGCTGTGCAAACTCCTCTCTGGCGGCAGCGAGTTCCTGCGCATCACGATCAAAGACAATGCTGCGTGTTGATGTCGTTCCCTGATCAATAGCCAGGACACAGTCTTGCTTACTCATTAAGGAGTATCCTTCTGCGTGTTGCGGTCAGTCTGCCGCCGTCGTGGTCACCCGGGCCCTTGCGGGCATAAATGGGCGGAGAAGTGTCTGGTAAAGTGTGGCGCCCACTAAACCGCCCACCATGGGGCCAGCAATAGGCATCCACCAATAATTGCCGGGGGAAGGAAACGCGGCACGTCCCCATCCTGCAACAAAACAGAAAATGCGCGGCCCAAGATCGCGCGCAGGGTTGAGGGCCCATCCTTCCAAAAAGCCGGAAGATGCGCCCAAAATGGCAACCAGCAAGCCAATAATCAGCGCACCGGAATTAGCCTGCGGGGCCACGGTATTGTATTCACAGGTAATGGCAAAAATACCCAGCACCAAAATAGCGGTAAGGATAACCTCATTCATCATGGCGTGAAGTGGGGTTACAAAATCACCGGGATGGGTAAAGAAAACGCCAGAAGCCGCGCCGTCATTCACCCAATCCAGATGATTAGCGAGCGCGTAATGCTGGATAACGGAGCCATACAGGGCATATACAAGCGAAGCGCCTAAAAAGCCGCCCCCAACTTGCGCCACCCAATAAGGCACAACTTTTTTCCAGGAAAAACCACGGTAGCATGCCAAAGCCAGCGTAACGGCCGGGTTGGCATGCGTGCCAGATACAGAACCAGTGACATAGATGGCCAGCGTAACAGCCAGCCCCCACGTAATGGCAACACCCCAGTAAGCCTGCTTGAAGGGGCTGGGATCATACAGCGAGAACATTGCTGCCACTGAATCCCCTATAGTCACAATAATCATAACAGCCAGACATTCGGCTATCATTTCCCCAAGCAGGGCTTTTCCTGTTTTTTCCATGACCTTCCTCATTATTATTTTTCTTGTTGGAAAGGACGTATCTATGGTTCTCAGATATCAGGCAAGTTTCTTCCCGACATATGCTTCAACATTGGCTTTTTCTGCATCGCTCAGATGCAGACCCAGCTTGCTGCGGCGCCACAGAACATCTTCTGCCGTGCGAGCCCATTCGCGAGAGATCAGATAATCTACTTCACGCGATGTTAAGTCACCGCCCAGCACTTCGCCCATATCCTGCATGCTATTGGCTTCACCAATAATTTCGTAGGTGCGGCTGCCATAATTGCGCATCAGGCGCCATGCAAGACCTTCTGGCAGCCATGGGGCTGTACGGCGCAGGCGTGCCAGAGCCTGATCAAAGCCGCCATCTCCCAAGTCACCACCGGGCAGAACTTCTTGTGCAGTCCAGCTTTCGCCACCCACCGCGGGCAGAACAGGCGCCAGTTTTTCCAGCGCGTGTTCGGCCAGTTTGCGGTATGTGGTAATCTTGCCGCCAAAAATAGAAAGTAGCGGCGCACCGTCCTGCGTATCCAGATCCAGCACGTAATCACGCGTTACGGCAGAGGCGTTGGCAGAGGCATCATCATACAGCGGACGTAGGCCAGCATAGCTCCACACCACGTCGCTTTCTTTCACCTGCACGTTCAGGTAGCGGTTTACGCTTTCACACAGGTAAGTCACTTCATCGGGCGCAATGTTCACTTTGCCCGGTTCCTGCTTCCACGGAATATCGGTGGTGCCGATCAGCGTGAACTTCTGTTCATATGGAATAGCGAACACAATACGCTTATCCGGATTCTGGAAGATGTAAGCCTGCGGGCCTTCATACACACGCGGCACAATAATATGGCTGCCCTTGACCAACCGAACAGATTTGGAATTCGGGATTTTCAGCGTATCGGCCAGCAAACGCGCAACCCACGGGCCAGCCGCGTTGACCAGCGCCTTGGCGCGTACGGTTGTGGTTTTGCCGGTTGCGCGGTCTTCCAGCGTGGCTTCCCACACACCGTTGGCGCGGTTGGCCGCAATCAGGCGTGTGCGTGTACGCACATCTGCACCACGTTCTGCGGCATCCATGGCGTTCAGCACCACAAGGCGGCTGTCCTGCACCCAACCATCGGAATACACAAAACCTTTGGTGTATTCTGGCTTTAGAGCCGCGCCGGATGAATGCGTGCGGAAATCAATGCCGCGAGACTTCGGCAGTGTCATGTTGGAGGCAAGGTGATCGTAAAGGAACAGGCCAGCCTTAAGCATCCATGCCGGGCGCACCAGTTTGGAATGAGGCAGCACAAACCGGAGTGGCCACATAATATGCGGGGCCATTTTCAGCAGGCGTTCACGTTCCATAAGGGCTTCGCGCACCAGGCGGAATTCGTAATATTCCAGGTAACGCAAGCCACCGTGGATAAGCTTCGTGCTGGAAGATGATGTGTAGCTGGCAAGGTCATCCTGCTCTACCAGCAGAACAGAGGCGCCACGGCCAACAGCATCTCGTGCGATGCCTGCGCCGTTTACCCCTCCTCCAACAATGAGCAGATCATAAATGCGGGCGGGAGATGCAGTAGGTGTGGTCATGGTTTCTTCCGGTTTCGGTCAGAACGCAAACTTCTGTCTTTTATTCGTATTCGAAAAGAAAACGCAAGAAGAATGGTGTCAATATGGCCAGATGGCGGTTTTTAACGGCCCTTCCTGCTTTCCTTTACGAAAATCATGGATCATGGTTGGGCAATATGCAGTTTGATATCGTGTTCTTTTAACAGCGCGCGAATGCCCGCTGGTGGTGGTTGATCGGTATAAAACGCGTTGACCTGCGTAATATGCCCTACCCGCGCCATGGGTCTGCGGCGGAACTTGGTGTGGTCTGCCAACAAAAAAACAGTGCGGGCATTGCGCAGAATGGCCTGCGCGGCGCTAATTTCATCTGCATCAAAATCCAGCAATGTGCCGTCTTCATCAATGCCGCTAATGCCGATCACGCCAAAATCCGCCCGGTATTGTTCCATCATGGCGGCGGCTGTAGGGCCAACTATGCCGCCATCACGCAGGCGAACGTGCCCACCCGTAATAATCAGACTACATTCTGGAGCGGGGGCCAAAAGCGTGGCTACATGAATATTGTTGGTAATCACCCGCAGTGCCTTATGGGTGCGGAGAGATTGCGCAAAGGCTTCTGTAGTTGTGCCAATATTGATGAAAAGCGAAGCCCCGTTGGGAATGGCCTGTGCGGCATTACGCCCAATGGCTTCCTTTTCACGCAAATTCAGGATCTGCCGATCGGAATAAGAAATATTTTCTGATGGCGAAAGAGAGCTGGCTCCACCATGATGGCGCGCCAGCAGCCCCTGTGCAGCCATGATGTTGACGTCTCGGCGCACGGTTTGCACGGTAACATTGAGTTCACGCGCCAAATCTTCGCTGGTTGCATAGCCGTGTTGCTGCACCAGTTTAAGAATGCGAAACCGACGTTGTTGCACTGCCTGTGTCATGCCTGCGCTGTCTCAAGAACCTCCAGCACGGCTTCTCCATACCGTTCCAGTTTGGAGCGCCCTACCCCTTTGATATCTCCCAGCTCATCCAAATCTGAGGGTTTTTCCATGGCGATATCGCGCAGCACGGAATCATGGAAAATAACGTAAGGCGGAATTTCCTGCTCCTGCGCTTCTTCCCGGCGCCATTGGCGTAGGGCATCAAACAGGGCTTTGCTATCTTCCGTAAGGGTAATGCCTGCGCTTTGGCTGCTGCGGTCTGATATGCGGCTGGCTGTTTCCACTACAGGATCTGCACGTAGGTGAATGTCTTCCTCACCGCGTAAAATGGGGCGCGCTACATTCTGGTTTAAAATCAGGCCGCCGTATTGGCCTTCTGTGCGCAAGGCCCCACGCGCAATAAGCTGACGTACCACGCCGCGCCAGAACTGCTCGCTTTTATCCTTACCAATACCCCACACAGTCAGCTTGTCATGCCCATTACGCTTAACGGCTTCTGTGGTTTTGCCGCGCAGCACACTGATAACATGTAGTGCACCAAAACATTGCCCAGTGCGATACACAGCAGAAAGCAGCTTGCGGGCGGCTTCTGTGCCATCAAATGTTAGCACCGGATGTAGGCAGTTATCGCAATGGCCGCAGGGTTCGGCCAATTCCTCACCAAAACAATGCAATAACGCACGGGTGCGGCAACCCGTGGTTTCGGTTAGTGCGATCATGGCTTCCAGCCGGCTGCGCATAATCCGTTTTTCGCTTTCTGGTGCGGCGGATTGATCCAGCCAATAACGGGCGCGAGCCATGTCCTCCCCGCCGTACAGCAGAAGTGTGTCAGATGGCAGGCCATCACGCCCTGCCCGACCAATTTGCTGATAATAGGCCTCTGGCGAGGATGGCATGTCCAGATGCACGACAGCGCGCACGTCTGGCCTATCTATGCCCATGCCAAAGGCGACAGTGGCAACAATAACAAGAGGTTCACCAGATCGAAAACGCAGGAGCGCGGCACGTTTTTCTATGGGGGAAAGCCCGGCGTGATAGGCCAAGGCAGGCCATCCGCGTTCACGCAGAGAAGCGGCCATGCGCTCTGTGCGGGCACGGCTGCCACAATATACAATACTGGCGGCATCCTTATGCCGTTCCAGTGCTGTAATAAGCTGGCGGGTTTCAGACGCTTTGGGCTGCACGGAAATGTTGAGGTTAGGCCGATGAAAGCTGGAAACCAGTACCTCGGCATGCGGCATATCCAGCGCTGTTAGAATATCTTCTCGCGTGCGTTCATCCGCGGTAGCGGTAAGGGCAATACGTGGCACATGCGGAAAATGGCGTGGCAACGCTGTAAGGGCGCGGTATTCTGGCCGGAACTCATGCCCCCATGCCGAAATACAATGAGCCTCATCAATAGCGATAACCGAAAGCGGTATGCGCACAAGCCTGTCCAGCGTGCCGGATGAAAGCAGCCGTTCTGGGGAGATATACAGCAGGTCTATCCGCCCATTTGCCAGATCTGATCTGATTTTGGCGGCTTCATCCCCTTCTAGTTCAGAATGAAGGGCCGCTGCATTGATGCCAAGTTGGCGCAGGCCTGCAACCTGATCATCCATAAGGGCAATAAGGGGGGAAATAACCAGCCCCATGCCTTCGCGGCACAGGGCGGGTATTTGGTAACAAACACTTTTGCCGCCGCCGGTTGGCATAAGCACCAGTGTATCTCTGCCTTCCATAACGCATTCAACGGCTTGCGCCTGAAGGCTGCGGAAACCCGGAAAGCCAAAAACCGCCTGCAGAACCTCCTGCGGCGGTTTGCCAGCAAACCGATCCCGTTCCAGCCTGCTATGTGAAAACTGAGAGGGCGTGGATATGGAGCCGGTTTCTGTCATTCTATCAGGGGTTGGCCAGTTCGATCTCCACGCGGCGGGAGCCAACCTGCATGCCTTCGCTGCTGGAAGGTGCGCGTGGGGTCTGAACGATATGATCACCCGCCACACCATCTTCGCTTAGTTGCTGGGCAACAGTTTTAGCGCGCTGAATGGCCAAAAGCGCATCGGCAGAAAGATCCTGCCCTGCATGTGCGTAACCTTCCACCTTTACAATGCGGGAAGGATGCTTTCTGGATTCGTCTGCCACCTGCAACAGGACATTGCGAGCATTGTCATCCAGCTCTGTTGAACGAGCGGAGAAGAAAACCACGTATTTGCGTGGTGCATTGCCAGCACAAGCAGCCAAAAGGCAGAGACCAGCAACAGGAAGCAAGCGGCGCATATAAAATATCCTAATCAAGATATGTCATTATTTCCTAACTGGTGCCCTGCCGGGGGCATTACGTCAACATAGATTTGCTTATGCAACGGCGGCCTTGGCAACTCCGGCAGAAAGCCGCCAGATGCGATCCAGCTTTTCAACGCCAGTCAGGCGGTGTGCGATAAGGATAACTGTGCGCCCTTCTGTAACGGTGTTGAGTGTGCGTAGGAAGTCCTGCTCTGTTTGGGCATCCAGCCCTGTGGCGGGTTCATCCAAAATCATGATGGGGGCTTGCGTCAGTAATGTGCGGGCCAGCGCAATACGTCGCCCTTGCCCGCCAGATAGCCGAACACCGCCTTCACCTAACCATGTATTCAGCCCTTCTGGCAGGTTACGCACAACATCTGCAATGGCGGCTTCTTCCAACGCCTGCCACAGGTCTTCTTCCGTAGCATCTGGGCGGCCCAGTAGCAGATTAGCGCGGATGGTATCATCAAACAAATGCGTGGCTTGGGAAAGCCATGCGATACGCTGGCGCAAAGAGTCTGCCTTAATGCGGGAAATGTCTTCTCCGCCCAGTGTGATTGTTCCGGCTTCTGGTGTGGCAGCTTTAAGAAGGAGAGCTGCAAGGCTGGATTTGCCCACGCCAGATGGCCCCAGAATGGCCACGCGTGCACCTGCGGGAATATCCAGTGTAAGACCATCAAACACCCATGGGCGATTTGCCGCCCAGCGGAACTTTACGCCTTCTACACGGATATGCGTATCTAGCGGTGCATCTGTTTGCTCAGACGCGGGAATGGTGATGGCGGAAGGTTGTTCAGCCACTTCCACTACGCGGCGTGCTGCTGCCCCCATTGCACCAGCCTGTAGCCCTGCACGGGTAAGTGCCGCGGCACTTTCAAAAGCAGCAATGGTTAAAAACAGAATGCCCACACCTTCCAGTGCAGGAATATGTTCTGCAAACAGTCCGCCAATGCTCAGTAGCACAGCAAATACGGCAATCTGTCCGGCCAGAAAGGCCATGGCGTTGGCAAGGGCTGCCCGCCGCGCCAGACGGAGCTGATCTTGCAGGAGAGCGGCATCTGCCGCCTGCACACGTGCCAGCATACGGCCTTCTGCGCCAAAAGCGCGGATTTCACGCAGGCCACCAACCAGATCCAGCACCGTAATGCGCAAATGGGCCAGATGATGCACGATCTGGCTGGCAGATGCTCGGCTAGAGCGCGCAATCATCCATGGCACCACAAAGGCAGAGCAGGCAAATAGCAGCCCTACAACAAGGCCCAGCAACACACTGGCATGGCCTGCAATAATAACGAGGGCCGGAAATGTAACGCAGGCACAGATAAGCGGCACCACAATGCGCAGGTAAAGGCCGTCCAACGTGCCAATATCTGAAACAAGGCGGGAAAGCATATCCCCCGCCCGCCGGAAGCCCAAACCGGCAGCGGCCCCCTGCGCGAGGGAGCGGAAAAACCACACACGCAAATCAGCCAACGCGCGGAACATGGCATCATGCGCAAACAGGCGTTCTGCATAACGCAGGATCACACGGCCCGCACCAATCCAGCGCAAAGCTGTTGTGGCAATAACAATTTCACCCATAACGCAACCGGCCAGCCGCAGCCCAGATGTTTGCATGAGCGCCAGCCCAAAAGCCAAGGCCAGCAGAGCCAGAACAATACCGCCAGCAAGGCGCCCCCCCTGTTTGCGCCAGAGCGCAAAAACAGTACGGATGGCTTGCCAATCTGTCAGTTCCCCGGTGGGGCGTGGGTTAGGGAGAGAGGTCATGCTCAGGCTGCTCCCTGTCGGCTGATAACGCGGCCGCTGGCCAGATCTATGCGGCGGCCTTTGAACATATGCACGGCGGCAGAATGGGTGGCCAAAATAACGGTGCGGCCTACAGCCAAGCGTTGCAGGCTTTCAAACACGCTTTTTTCTGTTGCTGGGTCCAGATGCGCTGTGGGCTCATCCAACAGCAGCACCGGAGCATTTTTCAGATAAGCACGCGCAATGGCAATGCGCTGGGCCTGCCCACCAGAAAGACCAAACCCACCTTCCCCAATCCGGGTTTCAAGCCCTTCGGGCAGGTTGGGCAAGAACTGATCAACAGCAGCAGATTTTAGCGCAGCCTGAAGTTCGGCATCGCTGGCATCGGGTTTTGCAAACAGAATATTCTCACGCAATGTGCCAGCAAACAGAACAGGCTTTTGCCCAATCCATGAGACCATGCGAGCCAGTGCGTCTGGCACAATGCTATCTAGCGGAGCACCGTTGAACAGAACGCGCCCGGTATCGGGCTGAATGAAGCCGAGCAGCAATTCCATGATAGTGGATTTACCAGAACCAGAAGCTCCAGCCAGAATTAGTGTTTCACCCGCAGGCACAGTAAAGCTGACATGGTCTAGCGCTAAACCGCGTGCTGGGTCCCATGAAAAACTGACATCATCAAAGGAGACCATCACGCCATTGGCGTTGACGGTGCGGGCACCCTCCGGCGCAGGGCGCTCTTGAGCTTCAGGGAGTTCCAGCACAGCTGTAGCAGCCCCTTGGGCGTGTGCTCTATCTTGATAAGCAAGGGCCAAGCCACGGAGGGGGGCAAAAAACTCTGGCACAGCTAGCAAAACAAACAGCCCCGCAGTAACGGCATGCACCAATGCAGGGGCGCTTCCTTCCGCCTGTAGGGCCAAAGCCTGCCGGCCATCCATAATGGCGATGGCAATGAGAGCAACAACCATGGCGCAGTCGATAGAGGCGGAAGACAGAAAGGCAACCCGCAGCACCTTCATGGTGCGTTGGCGCAATTCTTCTGCTGCATCGCCCAGCTTGCGGGTTTCATCTTCCGCACGGCCAGCCAGAACAATAGTGGCAATACCTTTAACGCGATCTAAAAACCGAGCTTGCAGGCGTGTCATGGCCAGAAATTGATTGCGGGAAGCCACAGCCGCCCCAATGCCAAACAGAGCCTGCCCGAAAGGTACAGCTATGCCGCATAGGCCCAGAACCAGTGCTGCATGTGGCTGCACAATGGCTATGGGAATGAGAATGGCAACAGGTGCAATAATCCAAAGAATAGAGGCCGGGATCCAACGGCCAAAAAAGCCATCCAGCGCTTCCACCCTATCTACAATGGTGGAAGCCAGCACCCCGCTATGCACGCGGCGCAAAAGTGCAGGGCCACCTGTAAGAACGGAGGCCAGAACCTCACCACGCAACCGGCGGCGTGCGGCAATGCCTGCACGCGCGGCGGCTGTATCGGCCTGAACCATAACCAAAGCGCGTAGAATGGCCAAAACCGGAAAGGCCAGAAAAGGCCATACAGGCATAGGGCCTGCGGCATCTGCCATCTTCCAGTTAACCAGGGCATGCCCCAGCACAACGGCCACACACCAGACCTGCCCTATACCGACAAGACTGGAGAGCAGCCCGGCTCCAACCACTGATCGCGCTGCCTGACGCCCCAGACGCGATTGTGTCCGTGTCCAGTTGCGGATTGCTGCTTTCTCGTTGCTCATAATACAAGGCGTTTATACCGACAGACGCAAGACGCAAACAGTTTAGAAAGCCATCCCCCGCTGCAATCTGGGCATAGCGTGCATTTTTTGCCTTATTTTCTGGCCTCTGGCGGGTTTTCTGGCAGGCGCATCACCAACGTATATTGCACGCCGCCTTCCCCTTTATACGTAAGCGTTGCTTTAAGCTGGCGCGCAAATGCGTGAATAAGTTTTAGGCCAATGCCTTGATGTATTGGCGGTTCTTCCCATGCGCACCCTACCCCGTTATCCCCAACCTGAAGGGTGAGTTGCCCGTGGCTGCGATGCAGGCGCACAAAAATGGTGCCTTTCTGGCCATCCGGAAAAGCATATTTAATGGAGTTGGTGATAATTTCTGTAACGATCAGGGCAAGCGGCACAGCTTGATCCGGGTCCATCCAGAAACTGTCTGAAATCACATCCAGCGTAATGCGCCCGAACTCAGATTCTCCGGCAATGTGAAGTGTCTGCTCACAAAGTTCTTGCAGGAAGACAGACATGTTCAGGCTGTTCAGAGCATCTTCTGCATAGAGTGTCCGATGCAGTGTTGCTAACGCCCGAATTCTATCTCGCGCCAGGGCAAATTCTGCCCGCACCTCCGGGTGTTCAATCTGATTGGCCTGAAGGTTGAGCAAGGAAGCCACAATCTGGAGATTGTTCTTAACGCGGTGGTGCACTTCCTTCATCAGCAGTTGCTGATGCGCCATGGCTTTTTTAAGCCGTGCTTCATGGCGGGAGAGGCGGCGTGTGGCACGGGTAAAAGCCTGCCCAAGGCGCTGGAGTTCAAGCGGCATGGAGCGGGTGATGCGTGCATCAAAAATCCCTTCCATCTGCCATTTTTGCACGGAGTATGTGAGACGGCGCAAAGGGCCTATCAGCACAATATTGGCCGCTAACGTAACGGCAACAAGCCCGATAACCAGCAACAGCACCAGCCCTACAATTTGCAGGATCATGGTATGCAGAGCATCAGATTCCATGGATGTGCGCTGGGTGGAAACCAGAATATCTGCTCCTCCCGCAATAGCGCCCAGAGCATAGCCCCCCAGCCCAGTGGGGAGTGTGATAATGCTGCGCTCGCTGTTTTCCAGAGCGTTCTTGAGTTCATGCACAATGGAAGGTGGTGGAGATTGCCACCCGCAATCTGAACATACAGGCAACAACTGCCCATTATGCATCAGCAGCCATGCCTGTATGGGGTTATCGTCCTCTGCAAAAACCTGCCAGCCGGAGGCGCTACCCAGATATGCCCTTTGCCGAGATATCTGGAGAATACCCATCAGATAACCATGTGCTTCTGGTAGAGCCAGAAACCCTGCGGGTACGGTAATACGTAAAAAAGCGCCACCTTCACCCGGCCCACCACTGGTCTGCACGGCTTCAAGTAGAGTGGAATGTACATCGGTTGGGGCAGAAAGCGCCCCTACCTCCGCACATCCCCGCCCTTGGGGGGAAACGGATTGTATGGGCTTTCCTTCATCATCCAGCACGGACAGAAAGCAGTAACGCTGCCCACTAATGGTTTCCATAAGCCGCAGGGCATGCACGATCTGATCGGGGGTCAGATCCATATGGCCTATGGTTTCAAGGGCGCTACGTAATCTGTCTGTATCATGGCGGAATTGCAGGTCTAGCCGCATAATGGCGTTGCCAGCACGCTGCGCACTGCCAAGAGTAACTTCGCGGTAATTATGCAGAGCCAGTACGGCGCCAATGGCAATAACAGGAACGGCTGAAAGGCAGATCAGCAGCCGCATTCGTGCGCTTGTAGTGCTGAAAATACGCCCCAGACCAGACAGAAGGGAGGCCGCTACCCGGCTTGCAGGGCCTTCCCCTCGCCCACTGATATGCAAAATGCTTAATCCTGTTTTTCTCGATCTTCCTGAATAAGCTTAAGCAGCTCTTCAGGCACGGGTTCATTCACAACGTTATCGAACATCTGGTGCAGGCCACGCTTTAGCCATAGGTCAAAAGCTTTATCCCGCTTTTTTTTCGGCTTTCGGGAGTGGGCGTCGTCTCTCCTTTTTCCCATCCTGAACTCCGGTTTCTGCCATGCCATCCATCCGGGCATGGCCTGTTGGGTGCTGTGTTTGCACGACTCTGCGGGCTTTGGGTCCCTAACATCAGTATCGTACGCCATTGCGCTTATGCCGTCTGCTGTGCGTTACGCGTTGTGTTTCGGGCCGTGCGGGTTTTGCGTCGGGTAGAAGAAACTCTTGTGGTGGATTCTGCGCTTGTTTTGCCAGAAACACCGTCTTCGTCTTCTCCCATCAGCCAGACTTCTAGCTGCCGGCGCGCCCGAAAAACCCGGCTTTTTGCTGTACCCACAGCGCATCCGGCAACGTCTGCCAGTTCCTGATAGCTCATCCCCTCCAGAACACCCAAGACCAAAGCTTCCCGCTGGTCGTCTGGCAGCCGTGCAAGCGCTGCATCCAGTTCCTTCAGGGCCAGCCTGTCTTCATGCCGCCCGCTTACAGACAATAGGGATTGAGGAGTATCATCAATGTTCCCGACTTCCCGCTTTTTACGCAGGTCGGAGATAAAACGGTTACGCAAGATACGGTGCATCCATGCCGCAAAATTGGTGCCCATTACAAAACTATCCTGCGCCGCCAAAGCATTGCACACAGTATCCTGCACAAGATCTTCGGCCACAGAACGATTGCGGGTAAGCGCCAATGCCTGCACGCGCAGTTTGGGGAGGATAGCGATAACCTGATCATGGAAAGAGGCTGTCATTTTTGTGTTCTCCGCCTTGTGGATCTCTTACCCCTTCAATGTTCGGCGAAGTGGAAAGGTTACATTTAAAAACAAGTGAGTGTTCACGAAAACGAGAGCTTTAGGTTTGTGAGCCCTCCGGCCCATTTTTTCCATCCTGCGTGGCCATAACTTTTTTAAGTGCGGCCCGCGCGCGGGAAACGCGGGCCTTCATAGTGCCCACTTCCACCCCACATATGTCTGCGGCTTCTGCGTATGTTAGCTCCTGCGCACCAACAAGCACCAAAGCCTCACGCAGGAGCGGAGATATCTGCCACAACAGGCTTTCCAGCTCCTGCATTTCGGTTTGCGCGTGCGGTGACGATTCGGAGGTTGATGCGGGATGGTGCCCGTAATCTTCCAGCGCAATGCGTTCCCTACGGCCTTGGCGGTGCTGTTCCAAAAACAGATTGCGTAAAATGGCAAAGCACCATGCCCGCAGGTTTGTGCCGGGTGTAAAGCTTTCTGCCTTATCCAGAGCACGCACAATTGTATCTTGCACCAGATCATCTGCAATGGCGGAATCACGCGCCAGAAAGCGTGCAAACCCACGTAATGCAGGGATAATTGCAAGAAGTTCTGTGCGAAACGTGCGCCGCGTGGCAACATGGGTGGAATGTGGAGTGCGAGTCAGGATAAATCCCCTTTCCGGAAAGCCGGTGCGCGTGCATCATCGCGTTCTCGCATGTTTTTGTCATGACCCATTATGAAGGAGACTTGCCATGTCAGAGTCGCTGCGTGACGGCCTGATCCGGGCCCTCCCTTATGGCAGACGTTACGCGCGGGCGCTGACAGGCAGCCAACCAGAAGGTGATCTGCTGGTGGCTGAAAGCCTGCGCGGCCTTTCTGCGCAACGGCTGAAGGAAGGTTTCACGCCCCTCTATCAGCTCTATGAGGCAATTTCAGGGCTGTTTTCTCGCAAAGGATTTGCTGCGGAATATGATGTTGCGGGGCTTTCTGTAACACAGCGCCAGCTTTTGCTTTTGATCACGCTGGAAGAAGTGCCGGTTGAAATGGCCGCGCGGATTACAGGCGTGCCCCCCAAGCAAGCGGAACTGGAACTGGAAGACGCACAGGGCCGCCTGCACAAAAATGTACAGACATCTGTGCTGATTATTGAAGATGAACCCATTATTGCCATGGATATCGAACAGCTTGTGCTGCAATGCGGGCATCAGGTGGCAGGCATAGCCCATACACAGGCAGATGCGGTAAAATTAGCTAAAGAAACTAAGCCGGGGCTTATTCTGGCAGATATCAACCTTGGCCCTGGGGGGGATGGCATACAGGCGGTGGCAGAAATTACCTCATCCTTCAATGTGCCGGTTATTTACGTAACAGCGTATCCCGAACGCTTGCTGACTGGGGAAACCATGGAACCCAGCTTTGTTATTACCAAGCCGTTTGACCCCCTTACCCTTGCGGTTGCCACGTATCAGGCTGTCAGTAGCGCACGCACACAGGCTGCGTAACCAAATCAGCCTTTATTGTTCTTTCATAAATACGGATTATCTTTTCTAAGCATGGCGCATCCTCCTTTACTCCACCTGCAGGACATCACTCTTACACTGGGGGGGAACCCACTTCTGGATGGCGTAGGCTTTGCCGTTGGTCGGGGTGAGCGCCTGTGCCTTGTGGGCAGAAACGGATCGGGCAAGTCCACTCTTCTCAAAATAGCGGCTGGTGTTATTCAGCCGGATTCAGGCTCTGTTTTTGTGCAGCCCGGCGCTTCCCTGCGCTATCTGCCGCAGGAGCCGGATTTGACTGCCTATACCACAACAGCAGATTACGTGGTGAACCAGATAGGAGACCCGGATATGGCATGGCGAGCTGCGCCATTGCTAGATGCGCTGGGCCTGACGGGCAAAGAAAACACGCAAAACCTTTCTGGCGGTGAGGGCCGACGTTGCGCCATTGCCGGGGCGCTGGCTGCGGCCCCTGATGTGCTGTTGCTGGATGAACCGACCAACCATCTGGACATGCCCACCATTGAATGGCTGGAGCGTGAATTGCTGAGCCTTGGTTGCGCCATGGTGATTATCAGCCACGATAGGCGGCTTCTTTCTACGCTGTCACGCTCTGTTGTGTGGCTGGATCGGGGGGTAACCCGCAGGCTTGATGAAGGATTTGGGCGGTTTGAAGCTTGGCGTGAAGAGGTTCTGGAACAGGAAGAACGCGATGCGCACAAATTGGACCGCCAGATTGCGCGAGAAGAAGACTGGATGCGTTATGGCGTAACCGCACGCCGTAAACGTAACGTGCGCCGCGTGCGAGAGCTGGCAGATTTGCGCACCGCGCGTAAGGAAGCTATTCGCACCCCCGGTACCCTCACCCTGAACACACAGGCCGCCGCAACATCCAGCAAGCTGGTGGCTGTGGCGGAAGATATCAGCAAGGCATGGGGTGAAAAACAGGTGGTTCGCCATCTGGATCTGCGTGTTCTGCGCGGAGACCGGCTGGGTATTGTTGGGGCCAACGGTGCAGGCAAAACCACATTGTTGCGTATGCTCACAGGGCTGGACCGGCCCGATAGCGGCACAATCTCGCTTGGCCCATCCCTTAATATGGTTACGCTGGATCAGCAGCGCCGGAGCTTAAACCCAGAACGCACATTGGCCGATACCCTAACCGAAGGTGGCGGCGATATGGTGTTGGTGGGCACAGAAAAGCGCCACGTTATTGGGTATATGAAAGACTTTTTGTTCCGTCCGGAACAGGCACGCACGCCCGTAAGTGCTCTATCTGGTGGGGAACGTGGGCGGTTGATGCTGGCCTGCGCCTTGGCCAAGCCCTCCAATCTGCTGGTGCTGGACGAACCGACTAACGATCTGGATCTGGAAACACTCGATATCTTGCAGGATATGCTGGCTAGTTATGAAGGCACAGTGCTGCTTGTAAGCCATGATCGTGATTTTCTGGACCGTGTTGCCACATCTGTTCTGGCAACGGAGGGAGATGGTAACTGGATAGAATATGCCGGTGGATACAGCGATATGCTGGCTCAACGGCACCAGAAACCACTTACAACCGCTGCCGTGGTGGAAAATGAACCTGCCAAACCCAAGGATGCGGCCCCAGCACGCGGCCCCGCCAAAAAACTGAGTTATAAGGATCAGTTCGCGCTGGATAATCTGCCTAAGGAAATGGAAAAGCTGGAAGCACAGGCTGCAACGCTGCGTGAAAAACTGGCTGATCCAGACCTGTATGGCAAAAACCCAGCGCAGTTTGAAAAAATTTCGGTTGATTTACAAAAGCTGGAAACAAAGCTGGCCGAATCTGAAGAACGCTGGCTGGAACTGGAAATGAAGCGCGAAGCCCTGAAAGTAGATTAAAGTCTGGCGCATTTTTCAATCATCTTCGGCTTGCAGGTAAGCAGTGGCAATGCCTATGTTTTGGTATGCCTTGTTTTACTGGTTCTCTTTATAAGCGCACTCTTCCTTTCTATAGTGTGGCGCTTCTTGCTCTCCTCACCGCAGCGCCTATGGCGTATGCGCAGGATATGACTGATGCCGCGGATGCTGAAGGCGCACAACCATTGCTCAGTCTGGCGCCTTTACCGCCGGGGAGTGCGCAGCCAGCAGCTCCAAAGCCGGAGGGGAGAAAAGCGCCAGAAGTTATGGCCAAAAGCAAGAGTGAAACGCCAGTAGCGGTGGAACAGGATATCCGCCCGCCTTCTATTGCGTTTGATGGGCTTTTTGCAGCCATTCATCAAACACGTATGTTTACAGACCCCAAAGTGGTTTCAGACATTGTGCCCGATCGCTCTCCTACCGATCTGGTGGCATTATGGAAGCAGGAAAAAGACAAGCCAGGCTTTAACCTGAAAGACTTTGTAACAGAGCATTTTACTATCCCTGCCCTGCGCTCTGCCGCCTATACGCGCAAACCGGATGAAAGTGTGCGGGATTACATTTCCGGCATGTGGGATGTTCTGACGCGAGACCCGGACGTGGCCATGCCGTGGTCTACCCTACTGCCCCTCCCTTATAAGTATATTGTTCCGGGTGGGCGGTTTGCAGAGATTTATTACTGGGACAGCTACTTCACCATGATCGGCCTGTATGAGGATGATCATGTAGATCTCATGCGTGATATGGTGCGCGATATTGCATCGCTTATAGATACATATGGGCATATGCCCAACGGCAACCGCACATATTACCTCAGCCGTTCTGGCCTGCCATTTTTTTCCCTCATGCTGGATTTGCTTGCTAGCCATGATGGGCAGATTGCCTACACATCCTTTCTGCCGGAACTGCAGAAGGAATATGATTACTGGACCTTGGGTGCGGCCAATCTGCCGCCGGGCATGGCGCGGCACCATGTGGTGCGCCTGCAAGATGGTACCCTCATGTTCCGCCACTGGGATACACGCAGCGCCCCGCGTGATGAAAGCTGGCCGCAGGATATGGCCACAGCGCAGGAAACAAGCCGCCCTTCTGGCGAAGTCTGGCGTGATTTGCGGGCTGGGGCCGAAAGCGGGTGGGATTTTTCATCACGGTGGTTGGCTGATGGTAAAACGCTGACAACAATCCAAACTACATCACTGCTGACAATTGAATTGAACTGTCTGATGGTACATCTGGATCAGACACTCTCTCATGCTTATGCGCTGAATGGGCAGGAAGATAAGGCCAGTTATTACGCCCAGCAGGCAGAAATTTTACGTTCTGGCATTAATCGGTTTTTGTGGAACGAAAAACAGGGCGCCTATTTTGATTATAATTGGCGCACCGGGCGGCAAACAAATATCCTTTCCATTGCCACCTCCATGCCGCTGTTTTTGCATCAAGCCAGTGTCAATCAGGCCGATGCGGTGGCTGAAACCCTTAAAACCCGCTTGCTGCATGCGGGCGGTTTAACTGCAACAGAGCATCCAACAGGCCAGCAGTGGGATGCCCCAAATGGCTGGGCGCCGTTGGAATGGATGGCCGTTAAAGGGCTGGAACAATATGGGCACCACGAATTTGCGGCCGATATTGCGCGCCGTTGGATGGCCCGCGTGATTGGCACTTTTGAACGCAGTGGTGTGTTGCTGGAAAAATACGATGTTTCTGCCACCGAGATCAGCCCAACAGGCGGTAAAGGTGGTGGGGAATACCCCATGCAGATTGGCTTTGGTTGGACGAACGGCACCTTGGTGGGCTTTATGAACCGCTATCCGCAAAATACGCGGCAGGTGTTGGATAACAACCCACTGGCAGATCAACCCTCGCAAGAACCTCTGCCCCCAATTGATGCGTGGGATGCAAAGGGCCCGGAAATTCCAGTGGAAGAACGTTCGCCCTTGCGTGGTGTGCCGTTGTCATCCCTCAATATGGAACAATTCAACAAGGATGATGATGGAGACGATGATGATGACGCTCCTGAACAGGATGCCCCGCACAGTGCGCCTTCATCAGACAAACCGATCCAGCATAGCGATCAGCCAGCTAAACCAAAGGATCAGTAAGCACCGGTTAGTGTATTACGGGGTGTAGTGAATTACACTCCGAATGGATTTGCCCTCGTGCATCAGGTCAAACGCTGTGTTGATATCTTCTAGTGGCATGGTGTGGGTTACAAATGGGGCCAGATCAATTTTGCCTGCCATGGCATCTTCCACCATGCCGGGGAGCTGTGTACGGCCTTTAACACCACCAAATGCCGTGCCTTTCCATGTACGGCCCGTTACCAACTGGAACGGACGGGTGGAAATTTCCTTTCCGGCACCGGCTACGCCAATAACTACAGATTGGCCCCAGCCACGGTGTGCACATTCCAAGGCCGCGCGCATAACTTCAACATTGCCGATACATTCAAAGCTGTGGTCCACGCCCCAACCTGTCATTTCAATAATAACCTGCTGAATGGGGGCTTCATAATCCTTGGGATTGATGAAATCCGTAGCTCCAAAAGCCTTGGCCAGTTCAAACTTGTCCGGGTTGGTATCAATAGCAAAAATTCGTCCGGCCTTGGCTTGGCGCGCACCCTGAATAACGGCTAGGCCTATACCGCCCAAGCCAAAAACAGCTACAGAATCCCCTTCTTGCACTTTGGCCGTGTTGTGTACGGCCCCAATGCCTGTGGTAACGCCACAACCCAGTAGGCAAACCTGTTCGGGGTTAGATTCTGGGTTGATTTTAGCCAAGGAAACTTCGGCTACCACCGTGTATTCACTAAAGGTAGAACACCCCATGTAGTGGTAAAGTGGCTGACCTTTGTAGGAAAAACGGCTGGTGCCATCCGGCATCACACCTTTACCCTGCGTGGCACGCACTGCAATACACAAGTTGGTTTTGCCAGAAGTGCAGAACTCACACTTACCGCATTCTGCCGTATATAGCGGAATAACGTGGTCTCCGGGCTTAACACTGGTAACGCCTTCGCCAACTTCCATCACAATACCTGCGCCCTCATGCCCCAGCACAACGGGAAAGAGGCCTTCTGGGTCCTGCCCCGAAAGAGTGAAGGCATCTGTGTGGCAAACGCCAGTGTTCAGGATTTTAACCAGAACTTCCCCGGCCTGTGGGGGAGCTACATCAATTTCAACAATTTCCAGAGGTTGGCCCGGTTTGAATGCAACTGCGGCGCGTGATTTCATGAAAATCTTCTCCTGTTCATCAAGGCTGGCAGTAATCTGCCATATTCACTTGCCTGTTGATATTGAGAGTTCAGGGTGAACCCATCACAATTTCTGCTTAAATATAAACATCGTGGTATTTCGTGTTCTCCATCATAAATGGTATTTATCAAAAACACCTTCTGCCCCTGCCCTTTGGGTTCAGGATTTCAGACGGAGAAATTAAAGGATGATAAAATGAAGTGCCCTTCTTGTGGTTCCGAGTATCCCTATCATGATGGAAATTTGTGGGTTTGCCCGGAATGTGCCCATGAATGGAATGCAGAAACCCAAGCGGATGCTGCAGAAGCGGAGGTTTCATCCGTTGTGCGAGATGCCAACGGAAACCAGCTTGCTGATGGTGATACGGTAACGGTTTTGAAAGATCTGAAAATTAAAGGATCTTCTCAGGCTGTTAAAGGCGGAACCAAGGTTAAGAACATTCGGCTGGTTGATGCGGGTGATGGCCACAACATTGCCTGTAAGATAGCTGGCTTTGGTGCGATGAACCTGAAATCAGAATTCGTGAAAAAATCCTGATGAGTCAACCAAAGGGCGTATGTTCAAACATGCGCCCTTTGGTTTGTTCGGTTTTGTGTTTACATCCACGCCAACAAGGGTGAGATGCAAAGCAGTACGCCAATAAGGGTAATAAATACGAGGCTGGGCTTGCGATATTTGCGCAGATCAGGCGTTTTTACCACCAGCCAGACGGGTAGCAAGCAGCCAATAATACCAAAAATCGGGCTACTGAATGTTGTAAAAGACAACACCGGCAAATTGGCAACCACCGCACCCCATGAAAGGAGGATAGCAAACCCCATAACGCCATACTGAACCCAGTTGCGGTGCAGATGCCCAGGTTTGACCCAATGCCCCAGTATGGAACTGAAAATACCCACGCTGGCTTCCCGAAAACCAAGGTAGACCCCAAAAAATGCTGTCATAACGGCAAAAAGGTTCAGAATAACGCCAATTAAGCTGATAGAACTTGTCGGAAATACCTGCGCAATAATGGCCAAGGCAGAAATGTTTTGCTGATACGCGGCAATGGCATCACTTGGCTTCATGGCCAGTGTAAAGGATATTGCGTAGAAAAAGACCGTTACAAACAGAATGGCAAAAGCAATATTCATGGCCCGCAAGGCCTTGTAACGCGCCACTTCTGGAGATTTTTCCCGTGCCCGGTAGGAAATTACCATTGGGCTGAGGGTTTGAATAAACAAAATGGACGTAAGCGTAAAAGGCAGCGTAATAACGGCTTTTGTTACCAACGTGCCAACGGGTGGTAATGCGCCAAGGTTGGCGGTGTTCCAGCGTGGGATCATGAAAATGCCCATGGCCGCTACAATCAGCAGTTTGGTGATCACCATAAAGGAAGACATGCGGAACAGCAGTTTTTCCCCACGAGAGGCCAAGCCTACCAGAACGGTTAGCAGAATAAGCGGGTACCACGCATAATTGGAAAGCAGATGCGGCGTTATGCCAAAGCTGTGCAAGTAAGATGCGCTATCCCGCGTAATGGCGGTGGCATATACAAACATCCATATAACCAACATGACAAAATACAGTGCACCTAACAAGGTGCCCCAGCCTCGCCCCAGATAGCTGGAGATCATATCTGGATATGTCTGGCTTACGCGCGCAGATGCCAGCGTGTTGATGAACAGCCGCTGAAACAGATACATACCGGGGTACCCGACAACAGCAGACAGTAAAAAAACCCACACGCCCATCAGCCCTACCTGAACGGGCAGAAATACAATACCAGCACCAATGGCCATGCCAATGCTCATGACAATCCAGCCAATATCTGTGCCATCAAACCGGGTTGCCTCTTTCCATTGCTGGGGAGAAAGCGCATCGGGGCCAGCGTTTAATATGCGTGTGTCAGGCGGCTGCATAAATGTTTCCGTAATCTAGGTGATCTCATTTATAGAACGAGTAGATTGAGAAAACACATAAAACAACAAATTTTACGTAATCAGATAAATTAACGAACAAAAATCGTTAATTGAGGTCGTTAAAGCTAAAAGCTGTGCACGGCCAATATGCTTCATTTTAATGATGTCTATGCTATGGGCGTTTTTAGCCATCAATCCCTTCTTCTGAGCGATATTGTTTTTATAAAAATGAACACACAGTTTTCTCCAAACACTAAAACCGTTGCCCTTATCGGTGCTGGAGCCGTCGGGCTTTGTCTCGCTGCGGCTTTTATGCAGGCTGGATGGCAGGTTGTGGTGTGTGGAGCGCGGGCGAGGTTTCCTCAAATTGAAGAAACCGAAGGAACAGATACCCACACATATTCTATCCGACATGCTGCCACACCGGCAGATATTGGCCCTTGCGATACCGCTATTCTGGCTGTGAAGTCTCACCAAACCCAAGATGTCTCTGCCTGGATAAGCGCGTTTAACCGGGCCAGCGCCACTTTTCTGGTTGCACAAAACGGGCTTGGGCAAAAAGAGCGTGTGGCTGCCTATGCACCACACGCCAATATTCTGCCAGCTATTGTTTATTTTAACGCGCAGCGTTTTGCCCCCGGCAGGGTCACGTTAAAGCGTATTGGAGCGTATGATTTATGCGTGCCAGATGATGCCGCAGCACAATATTTTGCGAATGTTCTGCAAACAGGAGGCATGCGGGTGCAGGTAACAGCAGATATGGCCACTGCACTGTGGTTGAAATTGTTGGCTAATATTACAGCCAACCCTATCACCACGCTTACAGGCCGCCGCACAGGCATCATGCAAGAATGTGCTATTCAGGCTGCCGCACGGCAGATTATGGCCGAAGCCGTAAAGGTTGGGCAAGCTGAAGGCGCAAAACTGACTGCGCAGCATGTAGAGGATATTCTTTTATGGCTGCAAACCATACCGGCAGAGAGTGTCACATCTATGTTGCAGGATCGTCAGGCTGGACGAGAGTTGGAATATGAAGCTTTAACAGGTTACGTTGTGAAAGCAGCAGAAAAGCATGGAATTGATGTGCCACTGAACCATCTGGTTTTGTCTCTGTTATCTTCTATCCATCCCGCACATCCGTAAAGGCACAGTAGCATCATGAAACGTGCGTTTAAAGTTGTAGATGTTTTTACAAAAACGCCTCTTCTGGGTAATCCGGTAGCCGTTGTGCTGGATGCAGATGGGCTGGATACAAAAACCATGCAGGCCATTGCAGGTTGGACAAATTTGTCTGAAACCACGTTTCTGTTGCCGCCTCAAAACCCGCAGGCTGATTACCAGTTACGCATATTTACTCCACGGCATGAACTCCCATTTGCCGGTCACCCAACCCTTGGCAGTGCTCATGCAGTGCTGGAAGTCGGGCGCGCTGCGCCACGCAATGGTGTGGTGGTGCAAGAATGTGGCGTTGGGCTTGTAAAGCTGGCTGTGGATGGAGATGGCGTAAACAGAACACTCTCTTTTGCCGTGCCGCCAGCAAAGCTTACCCCGTTAAACCCAGCCCAAATTGAAAGGTTGGAGGGTATTTTGGGCGCTACAGTTGAGCGTAAAATGACCCCCATGATTGTGGATATGGGTGTGGTCTGGATTGTTGCGCAACTTTCCAGCGCAGCCAAAGTGCGTGCCTTGCGCCCAGATTTTGCACGTTCCGTGGCGTTTGAGCACAGCCTTGGCGCTACCGGAATTACGGTTTTTGGGCCGCATGCAACAGGTGATGCCCAAATAGAAGTGCGGTCTTTTGCCTGTTCTCAAGGTGTGCAGGAAGACCCGGTATGTGGCAGCGGAAACGGAAGTGTAGCCATATTTTGCCAAGCACATGGGCTGCTGCCTAAAAGACCTAGCGCCTATACAGCCACGCAAGGGAATTGCCTTGGGCGATCTGGCCGTATTGCGGTGCACATTGCCCCTGATGGTCAAATAGCAATTGGCGGCCAGTGCGTGACAACAGTGGATGGCATTTTACAAAACTAACGGAAACTGTTTTTAAACACCTTCCCCTTATGCAGACACAGCCTTTGCCAGACGTTTTACAACGTGGCGTGAATGCTGCATGAGTTCTGGCAGATCAACACCTTTTACGATGCCATCATACACAACGGGCTTACCCGCTTTCAGCACGTGCCGAACACATGCCGCTCCGGAAGCAACAGGTGCAATAAGTGGATCTGCCAACCCAGCATGACGCGGGTGATTGATATCGTGCACAACCAGATCCGCCACCATACCCTCCGCCACGGCTCCTATATCTGGTAGCCCCAGAATACGGGCGCCCTCGTAAGAACTCCAGCGCACGACATCTTCGCACCGAATAGCATCTGCGCCATGCACGAAGCGATGCAAAAGCCACGCGGTATGCATTTCTGCCCCCATATCGCATGCCTCGTTTGAAGCCGCGCCATCAACGGCTAGAGAAACACGCCCTCCAGCCTGTTCCAAAGCCGGTGCAGGCGCAATGCCAGAACCCAGCCGCCCGTTGCTTTGCGGACAATGGGCCATGCCTGTTTGAGTTTGGGCCAGAAGCGCTATTTCGCTGGCATCAAGGTGCACCAAATGGGCAAACCAGACATCCGGGCCTAGCCAGCCATGCTCCCCTACAAACTGAACGGGGCGCATGCCGTACACTTCGTTGCAGTATTTAACGTAATTCTCCGTTTCAGAAAGATGGGTATGCAGGCCAATGCCCATGCTACGTGCGCCTTCCGCTAGTGCACGTAGCTCATCCGGTGTTACGCCCCATGTGGGGGTGTTGGGCGCTATGGCAATGCGTCTGCTGCTATCTGGTGCCGGATCATGGTAACGGCTGACCAGATCACTCACGCGTTTGAGCATTTCATCCAGCGTTTCTGTGGGGGCTGGAACAATTTCATCCGTATCGAACTTGCGGGTTCGGGTGGTGCCTCCACGCGCCAGAACCAGCCGCATACCCAGTTTTTCTGCTGTTTCAAACAACACAGCGGCAGGATCATACTGATAGCTGCGGGCAAACAGATAATGATGATCCACTACCGTCGTGCAGCCGGAGAGAAGAAGCTCTACCATACCAACCTGAGCAGCAGTTTGCAGCGTATCTTCATCCAGATAACGCCAATACGTGTTGGGTACCAAGCGCAGCCATTTTTCAAGTGGCGCATTAATGGCAGATGGAATGCCCTTCAGCATGCTCTGGAACAAATGATGGTGGGTGGAAACCAAGCCTGGGGTAATCACCCCACCCTTTGCATCCAGCACCGTATCTTCTGCCTGTTCGGGAATATGCCCAATACTGAGAATGCGCCCTGCCCGTATGCGGATATCTCCTGTGCGCCGTTCCTGTGGCCCTTTCAGGCCAGTGAGAATGCCGGATGCGTTGCGTATAACCAGATCATTCATGCGGGCATTACCTTGGCGAGATCTGTGAATTTGCTTGTAAAGGCGGATTGCCAGTTTACGGCTTTATCCAGCAGATCATTCTCCACCATGAATTGATATGTTGCCTGCCAGCGGGCTTCTGTCATGCAGCCTAGCCCTAATGTTTTTGTATCTCCACCTTCCACATCATTGGCTTTGGCCATGGCGTTATGGCCAAACATGATCTGGCCTTCTGTCATGCGTGGGTTGGCTTTACGTATCAGGGTATTGCCGGGTTCTGGGTCTTGCATATAATCCTGCCACCCTAAGAGAGAGGCATGCACGAAGGCTTGCGTGGTGGCATCATTTTTGTCTGCAAATTCGTGCGTGGTCAGCACGGGTGTGCCGTATGGTGGGTAGCCCAGATCTGCAAATGGAAAAAATTTTACAGGCACGTTGCGCTGCTGGGCCTCGTAGGGCTCGGACGATGCATAGGCTTGTACAGCCATTTCCGGGTCCAGAAAAAATGGTTGCAGGTTAAAGGTGTAAGGCTTTGCCTGTGCTGGGCTGTAACCAAACTTCTTGCACAGCCACCCCCAGTAGGATGCATGGGCGGGGCTGGAAATGAGAATGGGATGATTACGTAGCTGGGCCAGATCGGTAATATTATCGTGCGTCATCAACCCTTGCAGATCATGCTGAAAAGAGGACATGACAGTCAGCAACGGCATGCCGCCCTGTATGCCGCGTAGGGTCTGAAAATCATAACCTGTTACAAAATCTGCGCGGCCAGCGGCCAGTATTTGCATGGTATTTACCTGCGGGCCACCCATATCTATTTGTACATCCAGCCCTTTTTGCGCGTAAAACCCCTTGGCCAGCGCCTGATAAAATCCGCCTACTTCTGCCTGCGCAAACCATGATAGCAGCAGCCTGACCGGCGTAGCGGCGTGCGCACGTTTAAACGGCGTAAATGCAGCAACAGACGATGCCGCAGCAGCTGAAAGCAATGTTCGACGTGTAAGAGACATTCCGAGTTCCTGCACTGGCACGACCTGATTATTTCGTATCCGGTATGTTCATACAGAACGTACGCATTTGGGAAGCTGTAAAATAGAGCACGCGCCATTGCTTTTTTTGTAATGATTTCCCCCTTGATCTTCGCAGGATTGAATGGCCTAAACTGCATAAATCATTTCTATGCAGGAATGTTATATGTTGCGCCTGTCCGCTTTTTCTTCCCCGGTTGTTCTTTCTCGTTTGGCTAAAACCGCCATGGTGGGAGCATTGGGTACGTTTGGCCTGATTGTCGCGCTGAATAACGTGACAGATTATAACTCCAATTTTCAGTTTGTGCGTCATGTTTTAAGCATGGACACAACTTTCCGTGGGAACAGCCTGATGTGGCGCGCCATATCCCAGCCTGTTCTGTGGCACCTGTTTTACGGCCTGATTATTCTGGGGGAAGCTGCAACGGGTTTGCTTTTTGCCATTGCTGCTTGCCAGATGGGTGCGCGCCTTCTGGCCCCGCAAGATACGTTTAGAGCAGCAAAAAAGTTTGTGCCCGTAGCCACCGCACTGGGGTTTCTGATCTGGTTTTTTGGCTTTTCTGTTGTAGGTGCCGAGTGGTTTCTCATGTGGCAATCACAGGCATGGAATGGCCAGCAACCAGCATTCCGCTTTTTTATAACTATGCTGGCTGTGTGTATTTACGTGCAACAGCCCGAATAATCTTTTGCCTTTTCTTCTGCAAAGTTTGGATGGATCATGCAAGAAACCGTTATCAGCATTCAGTCTGCTGAAAAAACCTTTCCAAACGGTGTTCAGGGGCTGGCACCTATTACCTTGGATATTCATCCCAAAGAACGTATCGGCCTGATTGGCCCTTCTGGTTGCGGCAAAAGCACGTTGCTAAAGCTGATTGCCAATTTACATCAACCTTCCTCTGGGCATTTGAAGTGGTGGAACAAAGGGTTTGCAGAAGTAGGCAAGGAAAAACGTCGGCTGTCCTTCGTGTTTCAGGAGCCTACTCTTATGCCGTGGAGCACAGTACGCAAAAACGTGCGTTTGCCGCTGGATCTGGAAGGTATCTCTCCCGCAGTATCAGAACCACGCGTGCAGCATGCGCTGGAAATTGTAGGCTTGGCCCATGCGGCAGACCGCTTTCCCGCCCAGCTTTCAGGCGGAATGAAGATGCGTGTCTCTATTGCGCGGGCGTTGGTCACACGCCCGAACCTGCTTTTAATGGATGAGCCCTTTGGCGCTTTGGATGAACTCACCCGTAATCGGCTGGATGAAGACATGGCCACATTATGCGCCAAGGATGATCTTACCCTGTTGTTTGTAACGCATTCTTTGTACGAGGCCGCTTTTCTTTCTACCCGTGTTATGGTTATGGCGGCGCATCCGGGGCGTATATTTGCCGAATATAAAATTGATCCTGCTATCCCCAGAAATGAGGATTTTCGCTTAAGCGATACCTTTGCCATGATCTGCCAGGATCTCAGCAAACTGCTTATCGAAGCTTCTCACTCCTCCCTTCTTGCAGAGGTGGCCTAGCCTATGCCCGCCCGCCTGATATCCATTTTTGCGCCGCTTGCTGTTGGCATTCTGTTTCTGCTGTTGTGGCAGGGTGTCTGTTATTTTTGGCATATTCCGCCTTACCTTATGCCTGCGCCATCTGATATCGCACACTCTCTGGCCAGCAATATTGGCACCTTGTGCCATGCGTTGTACAGCACGCTTACGGTAACATTGGTGGCGCTTTTGGTTTCTGTGGTTTTAGGTGTTTTGGTTGCCTTTGTACTGGTGCAACATCCGCTAATCGAACGCAGCCTGATGCCCTATGTGGTGCTTATGCAGGTAACGCCTGTAGTAGCCCTTGCCCCGTTGATTATCATTTTAGTGAAAACAACGTTTCTGGCTCTTGTTATCTGCGCCACGTTGATTGCCATTTTTCCTATTATTTCCAATACTTTGCAGGGGCTTAAAAGTGTTGATCCGGGGCTGGCGGCGTTTTTCCGTATGCATAAAGCCTCGCGCCTTAAAACGCTTTTGCGCCTGCAAGTACCCAGCGCTTTGCCCATGTTTATGGCGGGCTTGCAAATTTCCAGCGGTTTGGCCCTTGTTGGCGCTGTAGTGGCAGAGTTTGTGGCTGGCACAGGGGGAAACAGTGCCGGTTTGGCCTACGAAATTTTGCAGGCTGGTTTTCAGATGGATATTCCGCGTATGTTTGCTGCGCTGTTCATGATCACCCTTACTGGTCTTGCGCTCTATATGGCTACCAGTAGCATCAAAAAACTGGTGTTATATAATCGCGTTCAGCATTGAAAATTGACTTTGTTAACAGCGCAATTTTGTTGACTATTCGAAATATATTCATCTATACTACAGAAAGTGAGTAGAAGCGGTCGGAATAGAAATATTCTGGGCATTGCTCCACCATGTTGGTCTTATTCAGCATGGGGGAAGCTTTGGCCGCTAGATACTATGCTTTCCCACATGCTGGTTAGTGCCAACTGCTACGCCCTACAGGCCAGTTTGCAATTTGTGTGTGAGAAACGCCATGACCCTAAACACCAAAACCACTCCAAATTATTCTATGGAGGAGCTTAAGCGCGAGGCTACTATTGGCAGTATGGGTACAACCTCTGCCCGATCCATCCCGGTGATTGATTTTTCAGATTACGAGAACAGGCGTAGCCAGATTGCAGATGATCTGTGGAATGCCGCTACAAAAGATGGTTTTTTTCAGGTTATCAATCACGGTATTTCGTTGGAAGATATTGATAATGCCTTTGCAGAAGCAAAAAGATTTTTTGCTCTTCCCATGTCAGAAAAAGAGGTTTTCAAAAAGAAACCAACCGTGAATGCTGGCTGGGAATATTGCTCTCAGGTAAGGCCTTCCACGGGTACGCCAGATAATAAGGAATCTTACCAGATTACTTTGCCGGAAATGGATAATCTGTGGCCTAATGAACAAGTTCTTCCCGGATTTCAGGAAAAACTTCTGCAATTTGAGGAAGATAACTGGCAACTTGCCATGAAAATACTTTCCTGTTTTGCAGAAAAGCTTGGGTTTAAAACAGATTTTTTTGCAGAGTGCTGTAAAAGATCTTCTCCGGGGTATCAGTGTACCTTACGTCTTATCCATTACATGAGCATGGAAAACGCCAAACCGGAAGATTTCAAGCAATGGCGTGCCGGTGCCCATTCAGATTTCGACTGTCTCACGCTTTTGCATCTGCGCGAAGGTGAAGGCGGCTTGCAGCTTTGCCCAGGTAACGAAATTTCATCCAATGCGTGGACAGAAGTTACACCCGTAGCAGGTGCCGTTACCTGCAATATTGGCGATATGTTGATGCGTTGGAGCGATGATAAGCTTAAGTCCACCCTCCACCGTGTGCGTATGCCGCAACCGGGTGAATATCTTGGCCCACGCTTGTCTGTTCCATTTTTCTGCCAGGCAAACCGGGAGGCTGTGATTGAAGGGCCAGAAGGTAAATATCCCCCTATCACAGCGGAAGACTACATTTACCAACGCTTACATGCCAACTTTGTGCAAAAACACAAGTAAAGGATAAATATGGGGGAAGTTTAACTTCCCTCATACAGTTTTTTTGCCAGCCGGTTATGCTGTTCTATGACGGCATGCACATCCAGCTTTGTGAAATGTCCGCCCTGTATCAGCACCTTGCCATTAACCATGCTGAAGGCAACGGAAGATGGTGTGCAAAATACCAAAGCAGCTACAGGGTCACTTAATGCGCCAGTGTATTCCAGCTTGCGCATATCAAATGCAATAATATCGGCTGCTTTTCCTACCGCTAATTGGCCAATATCTGTGCGGCCCAGAACTTTGGCCCCTCCGCGCGTGGCTAAAGCCAACACATCACGCGCTTTAAGCATGATGGCCTGTTCATCCTGCGCAGATAATAGGCGAGAAACCAGCATAGCCTGCCGGGCTTCTGCCAGAATGCTCGCACCATCATTAGAGGCAGATCCATCAACCCCTAGCCCTACCGGAACACCATGCTGCTGCATGCTCCAAACAGGGGCAATGCCAGATGCCAAACGCATGTTAGAACAGGGGCAATGGGCTATTCCCGTACCCGTTTGGCCAAAGCGGGCCATGCCTGCGGTGTCTAGTTTAACGCAATGGGCATGCCAGACATCGGCCCCAACCCAGCCAACATCTTCTGCATATTCTGCTGGTGTTTGGCCAAAGCGTTCCTTGCTGTAAGCGACATCATGCTCATTTTCGGCCAGATGCGTGTGCAGCCGCGTGCCTGTGGTGCGGGCCAGTTCTGCCATATCACGCATAAGCTCTGGGCTGACAGAAAAAGGCGAGCACGGCGCACCTCCTACAGTTAGCATCGCCAGAGGCTCTGGGTCATGGTACGTTTCAATCACGCGCAACGTATCACGCAGAATATCGGCTTCTTTTTCTACCAAACTATCTGGTGGTAGCCCCCCTGCGCTTTCTCCAACACTCATGCTGCCACGGCAGGCATGAAAGCGCATGCCCATTTCAAGCCCAGCCTCAATTTCATCATCAAGGCGGCATCCATTGGGGAAAAGGTAGAGATGATCACTGGTTGTGGTGCAGCCAGACATCAACAGTTCTGCCATAGCCGTGCGGGTGGAGGCTTTTACCATTTCTGGCGTTAAGCGTGCCCAAATGGGGTAAAGTGTTTGCAGCCACTGGAAAAGCGATGCGTCCTGAGCCTGCGGAATAACCCGCGTTAAGGACTGATACATGTGGTGGTGCGTGTTCACCATGCCGGGCATCACCACATGGCCAGACATATCCAGCACGTCATCGGCTGGGGGATGCGGGTCTTCCATACCACCAAGGGCGACAATCTGCCGCCCTTCTATCGCGATCCATCCGTTTTTCAATTCTTGCCTGGCATCATCCATTGTGACGAGGCAGAGGGCATTTTTCAGCAAGTATCGACGTGACATGGTAAAAACACCTAGCCCCTCCCTTTGTAGTAAAGAGAGGGGCGTTAAGTTTGTTCAGGACGGCATTAGAAAGAGGTAGAAATTGTGCCTGTCATGGAGAAACGTGGTTCCACCATAAAGGTGTTGCCGTAACCAGTATATGCTGCGGAACTACCGCTATAAACCGTGCCGGAATCATGCTTACTGTAAACAGCGCCCATGGCGCCTGTGCGCACAATAGAACCCGTAAGGTTGGTGAAGTTCAACCGGAATGTGGGAGACTTCACAAAGCCAAATGGTTTGAAGTGATACCCAACCGTCAGGCTGTTGGTCACGTAACCCGGTATTCTCTGGTCTCCGGCAACGCTCACGGATTGCGGGCCGGTGTAATGCACGGAACCATTGGCAAAGAAGCCTTTATACTTATAGGTCAAACCAAAGTTAGCCATAACCCGTGGCGCCATAATGGCCTGCGTGCCCTTGGAATGCAGCATGATGTTCTGGTAAGGATCGAACACGTTGCTATCCTGCGTGGCGTGCAGATACTCCACAGAAGCATAGGGGCTGAAACCGTGGATTTCTCGCCCGGCAATCATGAAGTCCAGCCCGCGCATGGTCTGGCTGCCAATGGAGAACGGGCGGTAGTTGTTCATACCCAAATACTGGTCAACCACACGGTTGGTAACGTTGTAGTTGAAGAATGACAGATCCATCATCATGTAGCGGTTGTGGTAGCGATACCCCAGTTCTTCTTTGATGGAATACTGGTTTTTCAGGATAGGCACATTTGTGTATAGCCAGCCCATATCGTTTTCTGTCGGCTGGCGGTAATCCCCTTCCGCATTCACATAGATCTGGTTCTGATCGTTAATGTTGTAGCTGATGGAAAGCTGCGGCAATGGCGCCGTGCTATTGCGCCCCTGGCTTCCGTAGTAATCCTTGTTCCATGCGTTGGACATAACAAACTTAAAGCCGCCGTTAATCAGCAGTTTGTCGTGCAGATACTTGGCTGTATCCTGAATGAACAGTGAATGGATTTCATACCCAGCAACCTGCCGATCGCCTTTATCAATACGATACTGAGACCAGTTCGGGCTGGGGGCACCGCCCGCAGGCATAGCAAAGCTGGTAGGATAGCTACGGTCTGACTGGCTGTTGTTATACCAGTAACCGAAGGTCAGGTGGTTGTGCCTGTCAATATCGTAACTGAGAGATGCCGTAGCCCCCACGACCCGGTCACCATGCTCCTGAAAGTAACCGATTGTGTTCTGCATATCACCCGCAGCATTCTCTTCCGCGCCATTGGGTTTGGCGCTCCAGCCCTGCCCGTAGGTGAGGTATGGGTGCAGATCAAACGAGAGCTTGTCCGTAATAACGGTGTGGATCGGTGCACTCAGGAAAATCTGGTTCCAGTGGTCAGCATTGTTCTTCCAATAGTTTGCATTCCCCGGATGGGATGAACGATCCCAGCCCTGCCCCGTGTGCTTATACAGCATGAACTGATCTTCTGTGGGGTAGTTATCAATGGTCCAGTCAGCCGAGTTCCATGAGATAAACAGGTTGGCGTTGGAACCGTTTTCCCAATCCTTGCGTGCGCCAAAATCAATATGCTTACGCTCGTTAATGCCAGAACCCATCCAGCTACGTGCATGTGTGTTGGAGAAGGAAAAGTAGCCTCGGATACCGCTATTGCCGATATCACCGGAATCAAGGCGAATAAATTCGCGCGAGAGATTGTTGGTGCCGTAAGAAAAATCTGTCATACCGCCAAATTTATGTGACGCGACATGGGATTTGGAGTTCATTACCCCACCAGCGGCAGACATAACCGGCAGATCACGCGCGGCACTGCCGGGGGTGATGCTAACTTCATCCACGTTTTCTGAATCAATAATTTCTGCCAGATATTTTGCCTGCCCGGCAGAAATGCCATCTACCATAATGGCCATATCACGGTCTGTCAGGCCGCGTGTCTGCACCTGTCCGCCCTGCATGCCCGATGTATCTGGGGTGGTAACGTTCACGCTTGGCAGGTTTTTAACCAGATCCAGCGCTGTGGAAACGGGGCTGCGCATATCAATATATTCTTTGGTGACTGTCTGCACCGCATGTGGGGCTGTTTCAAGCCGCATCATGCCGCCACCGCCATTGCGCTTGCGGCGTGTGGAACCCACCGAGATTTCTTCTGCCCCATGTGCCTCAATTGCTTTTGTGGAGCGTGGGCGTGCATGCGCCGCGGAAGTCGTTGAAGATGCACGTGTAAGCTGGGATGATTTTTTGGCTGCCGTAGCCGTTTGTGCCTGAGCCGTAGAAAGGCTGGCGCAAAATCCAACAGCACTGACAAGGCAGGACAATGTTGCAAGATGTTGGCGGTATGTCAGTCGGGACAAAACTGGGCGGGACGGCGCAATAATCCGAAAGGACATGAGAAAATTCCTCAGCAGGGAAGCTTAACAATGATGCAGAAACAGGAGGTCAGTTTATTCAAATTGACCTGTGTAGAAGCCGTAATTTGAAAATCGGCAGAGATCTTTGAGTAAGCTTCCAACATGAGATTAAGGCTCCGGGCAGCGGGCGGATAAAACGATACGATATCGATATATATAGGTATATAAGTGATCGCACAAAAACAAAAAAAGCATTTTCTTATTGCCGTTTTAAGAGCGCTATCTGATCTGAATTTAGCAATGCAACATTGCTTTTTTTGCTTTTGAGAGAACAGAAAAAACCTGCGTATAATTTGTTTCGCCCTTGATATGGCGCAAGAAGTAACGTTTTTTATTGACCTCCTAACCCTAGAGGCCTGCATGCAAATCCTGCCCAATGTTCCATGTGTTGCAGATGCGTCCGGGAAAAGGACAGTACAACGGTGTGATTTTTTAGGTCACATTCCTTTTTCAGATACATCAGAGGGCTTGTTTCGCTCCTATCTTTCCCCTGCCTATATGGCGAGCGTAAAGCAGGTGCGCACATGGATGGAAGAAGCCGGTATGCACTGCCGGATAGATGCCGCAGGTAATCTGATTGGCCGCTATGAGGCCCTTACCCCTAACGCTCCTGCCCTGCTTATTGGTTCTCATCTTGATAGTGTAAAAAACGCAGGCAAGTATGATGGCACATTAGGCGTTATTCTGGGCATAGAGGCCATTGCGCGCTTTCATGCACAACAAAAGCGCTTTCCCTTCGCCATAGAAATCATTGGGTTTGGAGATGAAGAAGGCTCGCGCTTTCCGGTTTCCATGCTGACATCTCGCGCTGTGGCGGGCTCTTTGGACACGTTGCCAGACGTACAGGATACTCAAGGCACCAGCATCCAGCAGGCGCTTCAGGAAAGAGGGCTAGATCCCGCATGCTATCTGGAAGCCGCTTATAAGCCTTCTCAGGTTCTCGCGTATTTTGAAGCGCATATAGAACAAGGCCCTGTTCTGGAAAGTACGGGCCATGCGGTAGGCTTGGTAACATCTATTGCCGCGCAATATCGGTTTAAGGTGACGATGAAAGGCATGGCCGGGCATGCAGGCACATTGCCCATGCATTTGCGCCAAGATGCTTTGGCCGCAGCTGCGGAAGCGATTTGCTGTATAGAAAAAATTGCGCAATCCGGCCCGAATGATCTGGTGGCAACCGTAGGGCAGATGAGCGTAAAGCCAGGTGCCCCCAATATTGTACCCGGCTGGGTGGAATTTAGTATTGATGTGCGGGCTGGCACGGAAGATGTGCGCAACAAAGCCGCAGAAACACTCACTCATGCTTTGCAGGAAATCAGCCAAAAACGCGGCGTGGAGATGCAACTTGCCCTCCAGCATGATCTTTCCGCCACGCAGTGTAACCCGCAACTTAGCAACATTCTTGCCGCATCCATCCAGACAGTAACGGGCCAACCGGCTTATCCACTTGTAAGCGGTGCTGGGCATGATGCCATGATTATGGCGGCACTGGCCCCTGTATGTATGCTGTTTATTCGTTGTGAAAAAGGCATAAGCCACAACCCAGCCGAAGCTGTGCAGGATCAGGATGTAGAAACGGCTTTACGTGTCATGTGCGATTTCATCCAGAATATTCCATCAGAAAAAGCCATCTAACCATGGAGCAAACCCGTATGATTCCACCAATGTTTAAGCAGATAGATCCGCCCCAACGGTTTCTGATGGGCCCCGGCCCTATTAATGCGCACCCTCGTGTTTTGCGTGCCATGTCTGCCGATATGCTGGGGCAGTTTGACCCGGAAATGACAGAATACATGAATGAAACCATGGCGCTGTACCGCCAGGTATTCATGACACAGAACCAATGGACATTTCTGGTAGATGGCACGGCCCGCGCCGGGATTGAGGCAGCCCTTGTTTCCTTGGTGGAACCGGGTGCAAAAATTCTTATTGTGCGTGCCGGGCGCTTTGGCTTGCTGCTTTCTGAAATTGCCGGACGGGTTGGAGCAGAAATCTGCACGCTGGATCTGCCATGGGGTGAAGTAGCCTCTCTGGCGCAGATAGAAGCAGCATTGCAGGAACATCAGCCACAGGTTTTGGCCTGTATTCATGGTGATACCTCCACTACAATGGCGCAGCCTTTGGATGGTGTTGGAGCATTGTGCAAAAAATACAATGTTCTTTCCTATGCCGATGTAACGGCCACGCTGGGTGGCGTGCCTGTTTGCACGGATCGGTGGGGGATTGATGTGGTATCTGGCGGTTTGCAGAAATGTATGGGTGGGCCGCCGGGTTCTGCCCCCATTACTATTTCGGACCGGGCTGCTGAACATATTATGGCCCGCCGACATGTAGAGGCGGGTATCCGCAATGCAAGCCTTACGGATGGGCAACGGCCACGTATTCCATCCAATTACTTCGATCTGGCTATGGTGATGGATTACTGGTCTGAGAAGCGGCTGAACCACCATACCGAAGCAACCACCATGTTATATGGCGCCAGAGAGGCTGCCTGTATTGTGCTGGAAGAAGGGCTGGAAAACCGTTTTGCCCGCCACAAAATGGCCAGCACGGCGCTTATTGCAGGCCTACGTGCTATGGGTCTCACCATTTTTGGTGATGATGCTTATCGTATGGCCAACGTAACGGGGGTATGGATTCCGGCCAGCGTGGATGGAGATAAAGTCCGACTGCGTATGCGTGAAGATTTTGGTATTGAAATTGGCACGGCTTTTGGCCCGCTAACGGGCAAAATCTGGCGTATTGGCACCATGGGTTACAATGCCGTTAAACACAAAGTGCTGCTGACATTGGGCGCATTGGAAGCGGCTTTAGCCGCCGAAGGGTTTAAGCCACCGCGCGGGGCTGCTGTGGATGCCGCGCTGGCATCTTGGCCGTAACCAGTGGGGGACGCGTAATGGAACTGAATAATCCAGAAACACTCCGGCAGGTTGAAGCATGTTCAGACCGTTACGAACGTGCTCTGGCCGAAAATGATGTGAAAGTTCTGGATGATCTGTTCTGGAATGGCCCGGAAGTGGTGCGCTACGGCGTGGGAGAAAATCTGTATGGAGCGGAAGAAATAGCAGCTTTTCGCCGCTCCAGAAAAGGAGGAAGCCCCCCACGCCGTAACCTGCGGCGCACCATTACCGCTATTGGCACTGAAAGCGCTGTTGTCAGTCTGGAGTTTCAGCGTGAAGGCTCAGACCGAACCGGTCGGCAAATGCAAACATGGATCCGGACAGACAATGGATGGAAAATTCTGGCAGCACATGTCTCGCTCATGGCAGCTCGCCCAGAAACCGAAAGCCCTGCTTTATAAGGAAATAGGCCCATGACCGCCCCTTCCTCTAATCAGGAAAATCTTGTTCGCGCACGCGCTGCAGCCATAGGGCTTGATCTTTCTCCCTCATGCCTACCGGGAGTGATAAGCAATTCTGCCCTTTTGGCGTACTATGCCAAACTGGTTGAACAGCACACCCTGCCCGATACGTGTGAACCAGCATACGAGTACATTCCATGACCCATTTTTCCAGCGCGCTTGCCATTGCGGAGGCTATTCGCTCTGGTAAAAAAAGTGCAGTTTCCACTATCCAGGAAACATTAAATACGTTGCGTACACAGGATAACGATATCCGATGTGTGACGCATATTTTTGCAGATAAGGCTTTGCAGCAGGCTCATAAAATAGATGCCATGCGGCAGGCGGGCCAAACCTTACCTCCTTTGGCGGGGGTACCGTTTGGCGTAAAAGATTTGTTTGATATTGCAGGCCATGTCACTACGGCAGGCTCTATTGTGCTGCGCAATACACCGCCAGCGCAAAAAGATGCCGCCATTGTACAGCGGCTTAAAGCTGCGGGGGCTATTCCCGTGGCAACATTGAACATGGATGAATTTGCTTACGGATTTGCAACCGTAAACGCACATTATGGCACCACCCATAACCCGCATGATCTGGCCCGTATGGCTGGCGGATCCTCCGGTGGGTCTGCTGCGGCTGTTGCTGCGGGTTTTCTACCTTTTACCCTTGGGTCTGATACCAACGGGTCTATTCGTATTCCGGCATCATTATGCGGTGTATGGGGGATAAAGCCCACTTTTGGCCGCCTACCCCGTGCTGGTGCCTATCCGTTTTCTGCCAGTTTGGATGTGGTGGGGAGTTTTGCATCCTCTCTGGATGATCTGATTACAACATTTTACGTGATGGATGGCAGCATTCCAGCGCCAGAACCGGCCGTAGATACACTTCGGATTTCCAGATTGGGAGGATGGTTTGCATCTAATCTATCCCCTACCCTTGTGGCTGCACTGAACCGTGTTTGCGCCAGCCTGAAAAATTCTAGCACTGTTGAGTTGCCGGAAGTAGCAAGCGCACGTGCAGCATCCTTTTTGATAACAGCGGCGGAAGGTGGAAACCTGCATCTGCCCCGCCTGCGCAAACAGGCAGAAGAGTATGATCCCGCTACGCGAGACCGCTTGATTGCTGGAGCCTTGTTGCCATCATCCACTTATTTGCAGGCACAGCGGTTTAGAAACTGGTTCCGGCAGAAAATCCACGAGATATTCCAGAAAACAGATGTTCTCATAGCGCCAACGGTTATGGGAGAAGCCCCTTTGCTGGATGAGCCAACCATTATGGTGGATGGCAAACCCGTGTCTGCCCGGGCCAATCTAGGCTTGTTTACACAGCCTTTAAGCTTGCCGGGCTTGCCCGTGTTGTGTTTGCCGTTGAAAAATACAGGCTCTTTGCCACTTGGTTTACAGCTTGTTGCGGCTCCGGGGCAGGAAGCCGCGCTGTTTAGTGTTGCGCGGGCGTTGAAGAAAAGCGGCTTGGCAGGGTGCGTGCCCCTGCCAGAAAAGGAAATGGCCTGAACGTTATTGGGATGGGTGGAGCACATGCTCCACCACTTCCGCCGCCACAAGGGCTGCAATAACTTCTGGCCGTTTATCCCTGATACCGCGCTCTCCTATGGGGCAGATGAGGGACTGTAAACGCTCTTCTTCCATGCCAAGCTGGCGGAAGCTGTGTTCAAACCGTCTGCGTTTGGTGGCAGAGCCAATAAGTCCTACATAAGACAGATCATTCCGCAAAAGAGCAGATTCTATAATCAGCGCATCCAACGTGTGGCTGGGGGTAAGCACCAGCACGCCGGATTTAGCCGGTGTGGCGTGCAATATTGGCTCCCATTGGTCTGTTATGCATGTTTCTACACCAGCGGGAACATTGCCAAACTCCTGCGCTCTGGGGTCCACCCATGTTAACTTCAAAGGTAATGGTGCCAACGCATAAGCCAAGGCGCGGCCAACATGGCCAGCCCCAAACATAAGTAAAACTGGGCGTAATTTCCGCTCTTGCTGTATGTTGTTTTCCAGCTCCTGCACAATGTTTGGCGTTACACGCTCTAACCGCACACGGGCCCAACCTCCGCAGCATTGGTTGGTATTTTGCCCACCCAGAATAAATTCATGCTCACGCAGCTTTTCATGTTGGCACAGCATTTGGCGCGCCTGTAATACGCATTCATGTTCTAACGCGCCGCCCCCTACTGTTCCGGCCAGAAAAGAGGTGCCGACCAGCATAAAAGCACCTGTCTCCCGCGGGGTAGAACCTTTGGCTTCTATAACGCGCACAAGAATGAGCTGTTCTGGATGGTGGTGCCAGTGTTGGAGAACCCTTGCAACCTCTCGCATCATCAGCTCCTATTCGTGAGACATTTCCTTTTGTTTTTTAAGCCGTTCTACTGCGCGTAAAATCTGTTCTGGCGTGGCAGGCGCATCTAGCTGAGGGCTGATACGGTAATCCGCAATGCTCGCTATGGCGTCTGATATGGCATGCAATACAGCCAGCCCATGCACAAAAGGGGGTTCCCCCACAGCTTTGGAACGGAAGATGGTTTCTTCCCGGTTCGGGGAATTCTCTAGCAACTTTACATTAAAAATCGGGGGTCTGTCTGAACAAGCTGGAATTTTATAGGTGCTGGGAGCGTGCGTGCGCAGCCGACCTGTTTGATCCCATACCAGCTCTTCCATTGTCAGCCATCCGGCCCCTTGGATAAAGCCCCCTTCTATCTGGCCAATATCCAGAACCGGGTTTAGAGATTGCCCCGCATCGTGCAGAATATCTACGCGTTCCATACGGTTTTCACCAGTTAGCAGGTCAACCGCAACTTCCGCACATGCGGCACCATAGGCAAAATAGTAAAATGGGTGGCCACGGCCTGTTTTCGGGTCCCACGAAATTTTGGGTGTTTTGTAAAACCCGGATGAGGAGAGCGAAACACGGGCCATGTAGGCGGCTTTCACCACATCCACAAACGGAATGCAGCTTTCCCCTACTTGTACGCCGTTGCTTCCAAAGTGCACAGCACTTTCTGGCACCTGCCAGTGTGTGGCAGCAAAGCTGATAAGCCGACCTTTGATCTTGCTGATAGCGTCCAGAACAGCCATGCCATTCAGATCCGCTCCGCTAGATGCCGCTGTGGCAGACGTATTGGGCACCTTGCCTGTGGTTGTGGCGGTAATGCGCACGCGGTTTTCGGGTAGGCCAAATTCCCGCATGGCAATTTGCACCATTTTGGTATGCAATCCCTGCCCCATTTCTGTACCGCCGTGGTTCACTTGTACGGAGCCATCGGTATAGACATGCACCAGAGCGCCTGCCTGATTGAAATGCGTGGCGGTAAAGGAAATACCAAATTTAACAGGCGTAAGCGCTATACCCCGGCGAATGTATTTGCTGGTGTGGTTAAAGGCGTGAATTTTCTTACGGCGTTTGCGGTAATCACACTCCTCGGCCAATTGTTCCATGATTTCGCGGGAAATGGAATCTTCCACGGTCATGAAATACGGTGTGATGTTCCTATCTTGCGTGCCGTATGTGTTGCGCAAACGCACATCCAGCGGGTCTAGCCCTGTGGCAAAAGCAATTTCCTCCACAACACGTTCAGCCGCGGCAATGCCTTGCGGCCCACCAAAGCCTCGGAATGCCGTGTTGGATTGGGTATTGGTACGAAATGGTTCTGACCGCAGCCTTACATCCGGGTAATAATAGGAATTATCTGCATGAAACAATGCTCTGTCCGTGACAGGGCCAGATAGATCAGCAGACCATCCGCACCGTGCGGCCAGCAGCATATCAACACCCTGAATATGCCCTTGCGCATCAAAGCCGACATCATAATCAATGACAAAGTCATGCCGCTTGCCTGTCATGATCATATCATCATCACGGTCAAGACGGCATTTAGCGGGACGTTGGGTGATTTCTGCGGCCAGAGCGGCCAGACAGGCTGGAGCGTTTGCCTGTGTTTCCTTCCCCCCAAAGCCACCGCCCATGCGGCGCACTTCTACGGTTACCAAATTGCTGGGACGGTTAAGAACGTGTGCCACCATGTGCTGGGTTTCTGTGGGGTGCTGTGTAGAGGAGCATACGCGCATCTCTCCCTCTTCGCCCGGCGTAGCCAGTGCGGCTTGGCCTTCCAGATAAAACTGCTCCTGCCCCCCAACCGTAATGCGCCCGGAAAGCCGTTTAGGAGCTTTTTCCAAGGCATTTGCTGCATTGCCGCGCACCATTTCTAACGGACGGCACACCATAGAACCGCCTTTTTGGCGGGCTTCTTCAATGGAGAGAACGGCAGGCAGATCCTCATAAACAATTTTTGCCAGACGCGCGGCTTTGCGGGCGGCCAGGCGCGTTTCGGCCACGACGGCAAAAATGGGCTGCCCGTAATAGAAAACCTCATCTTTAGCCAAAAGAGGTTCGTCCCCCGCGCCTACAGGGCTGATCTGGTTTTCCCCCAACACATCTTGGGCCGTCAGAACGTATAAAACGCCCGGAAAATTTTTAACGTGTTCCAGATCTATAGAAACAATGCGTGCATGTGCCTTGGTGCTTAAACCGGGCACCACATGCACAACATTTGCGGGGGTCGGAATATCATCAATATACGTTGCCTTGCCGGAAACGTGCAGCCGCCCACTTTCATGCTTCAGGCTTTGCGTTGCCCCACCGGGAACAATTTTCTGCTCGCTTTTATGGTTTTTAAGCATGGGAAATTTCTCTCCAACCTTCCAGGCAGATAGGTTGACTGCTTCCTTGTGGTGCTGTTTCTTCAAAAAAGCGCGTTAACAGGTTGGCGGATACTGTAGAGCGATACCACGCACTGCTGCGCATATCCGTTAAGGGTGTAAAATCATCCAATATGGCCGTGCGGGCAGCTTCCAACGCTACAATATCCCACTTCTGGCCGACCAAAGCCTTTTCCGCTTTCTTGGCGCGGCAGGGAATGCCCGCCATTCCGCCAAAAGCCAGACGAGCCTCTGTAATGTGGCCATCTGTATCTACACAAAGCGCAAAGGCTGCCATAATTGCAGAAATGTCCTGATCAAACCGTTTGGAAACCTTATAGGCCCGCATAACAGTTTGAGCAGATTGATCTGGTATAAACACGCCTTCTATGAATTCGGCTGGACGGCGATCCTGTTTTCCGTATTCCAGAAAATAGTTTTCAAGCGGAATCTGCCGTCGTGTATTGCCTTGCCGTAAATGCAGCACGGCTCCGGCAGCTATAAACAATGGTGGCCCATCCCCAATGGGTGAGGCATTGCCTATATTGCCGCAAACAGTGGCAGCGTTTCTTACCTGCGTGGAACCAATACGTTTTATGGTTTCCAGTGCATCGGGCAGATGGGTTGCTAAGGCAGGAAGGGCCTGCGTGTACGTTACGGACGCACCTATCCACAAACCACCATCACGTTGTTCTAGTTTATGCAGATCCTTGGCGGATTTTACGGAAACAACATGTGGCAGGTCTCGCAAATGCTTGGTCACCCACAAGCCAACATCTGTGGCGCCAGCAACCAGAGTGGCTGTAGGGTTTTCCCGATAAACGGCTGCAAGCGCATCGGAATTGGCTGGCAAAGTGATGCGGCCTTGGGTGTTTTGAATATCTACACTGCTGCCATCCTGTAAGGCAGAAAGGCGCAGAATGATGTCTTGTTTTTCCTTATCAAAACGGTTGCCCTGTTGCTGCATGGTGTGGCATGCCTGCTGCATGGCACGTATAATAGGTGCATAGCCGGTGCAACGGCATAAATTGCCCGCAAGGGCTGTGTTGATGGCTTTAGGATCATCTCCCCCGCCATTTTGTACATAAGTCACCATGGACATCACAAAGCCCGGTGTACAAAACCCGCATTGAGACCCATGCAAGTCCATCATAGCCTGTTGCACGGGGTGCAGGGAGCCATCGGGGTTTTGCAAATACTCAACTGTAAAAAGCTGTGCGCCATCCAACATCCATAAAAACTGGATACAGGCATTTACGCTGCGCCATGTGAGCTGGCCGTTTTCAAGGCGCACAACCATAACCGTGCAGGCACCGCAATCGCCCTCATTACACCCTTCCTTGGTGCCGGTTTGGCCTTTCTGGTCACGCAGCCAGTCCAATACTGTGTGAGTGGGAGAAAGATCAGACACTTCGTGCAAGGTCTGACCCAGATAAAACCTTATATGGTGTCGCATTTTTGGGTCTCTGTAGAAGAAGCAGTGGTCAGGATTTATCTGGAACAGGATTTTGGACGACGTGGCCCAAGCTTATCTTCTGATATCACAACAACGTTCTTCCACATTTCTGGGTGGGTGGTGGCTGGTTGTGGGGCGGCTTCTTTTTCTTCCACAACAGCGCCATGCGTGCCGTGGTTGAAGATTAAATGCAGGATAATGGCGGACATGGCCCCAAGCGTGATGCCGCTACCAAAGATGATCTGAGCCCATGCGGGAAAGTGATCTGCAATGTGGGGCTGTGCTGTAGCAAGCATGCCCAAGCCAACGCTGGTGCCAACAATAATGCCGTTGTTTTGGTTATCAAAATCCACTTGCGCCAAGGTTTGGATACCCACCACGGCAACTGCTGCAAACATAGCCAAAGCTGCGCCCCCCAAAACAGGCAGCGGCACGCAGGCCATAAGCACGGCCAGTTTAGGCAAGCAGCCCATAATCATCATGATAAGGGCTGCGGCAGCCACAACCCACCGGCTTTTTACGCCCGTAAGCCGCACCAGGCCCACGTTTTCAGCAAAGCAGGTGTAGGGAAAGGAATTGAAAATACCCCCCAGCATTGTAGCGGCCCCATCTGCCCGAATGGCGCGAGTGATATCACGCGGAGTGATTTTTTTGTCCACAATAGCACCAGTGGCAAACACATCTCCCGTTGTTTCCAGCATGGAAATCATCATTACGATAATCAGGGAAAGAATGGGTACGATATGAAAACTGGGCATGCCAAAATATAGCGGGCGCACAATGGTTAAGAGTGGTGCGGATGACACATCTCCAAAATGTGCATCTCCCAAAATCCACGCAACCAGCGTGCCCATAATCAGGCCAACCAGCACAGCAATGGTGCCCAGAAAACCCTTGAAGAAACGTTGAACAGCCAGAATACACAGCAGCGTGCCCAAGCCATACGCCACATTACGCAGGCTGACAGGGTTTTGCATGGTGCCCGTGCCTTGGCCATTAACAATATCATTGGCCGCCACAGGCAGCAGAGCCAACCCAATAACCAGAATGACAGACCCAGTGACAACAGGCGGAAAAAAACGGATCAATCGTGAGAAAAATGGCGCCATAAAATAGGAAAAAATACCCGCAACAATAACAGCGCCAAAAATCTGATGCAGCCCTTCAATGCCACCCCCGGCAGCCATGCCAATGGCGATCATGGGGGTAACGGAAACAAACGTAACCCCTTGTAACAGAGGAAGTTTGACACCCAGAGGTCCAATACCCACGGCCTGAATAAGCGAGGCAATGCCGCAGGTGAAAAGATCGGCTTCAATAAGGTGTTCCAAGGCATCGTGCGAAAGCCCAAGGGCACTGGCAAGCAGAATAGGTACAATTACAGATGCAGCATAAAATGTGAGCACGTGCTGCAATCCATAAACACCCAACTGCCAGAAAGGCAGGAATTCATCTACAGGATGAACCGCTTGCGGAACGTTTCTGGCAGCTTTCATCTGTTAGCTTCCCCTGTAAGTAGAATAACCATAAGGTGCAGCAAGCAGCGGCACATGGGCGTGCATGGCTTCACCCAACCCAAAAACAATTGGCACGATATCCAGAAAAAGAGGTTCTGGCAGATTCATGCCCTGTTGCTGAAAATAGGTGCCGATTTCAAACTCCAGCCGATACTGACCGGGTTTGAGTTCAAGATTTCTGAGTTCTGCACAGCGGCCATCGGCATTTGTTACCCCTGTAAACACAAGAGTATCACCGGCAAAAAGGCGGATTTGCACAGCACTGGCCGGGTGGCCAGAAACTGTATTAAGCACATGTGTGGAAAGAGAGCTCATGCCTGCACCTTATCCTGTAATCTTAAGGCTGCTATTGCATCAATCTGCTTTAGCGCTTCTGCAAGCTCTACTGTAAAGGAGCTTGTCAGACGTTGTTCCAAGGCTTCCAGAATAATGGCTTTGGTGGCTTTGCGGACACAAATAACAAACGGCATGCCAAATTTTTTGTGGTAAGCGTCATTCAGCTCACGGAGTTGCTTGTATTCGGTGGGAGAAAGCCGATCTAACCCGGCGCTCCCCTGCTCCTGCGTTGATTCAGCACTTAAGTCCGGATCTATGCCCATACGGTGGCCAAGTTCTGGGTGGGCACGCACCAACGCCAGTTTTTGGCTTTCCGGAGCCTGTCGCACGGCTTGGGAAAAGACCTGTTGCATCTGGTGCAAGGAGGCAAAGGGGCGTTGCGTTACAGCTGCTTCCGCCACCCACGGAGAGTGTTCGTAAATGCCCCCAAATGTTTCAACAAACTGTGCGGGAGAGAGCGTGTTTACATCCTGCAAGCGTATCATGCCGGGTGCACCTTTTGCCAATGGCGGGCTATTTCCAGACGGGTTGGTGCCCACACTCCTTCATGCTGCTGGATGTGCTGTATAAACTTGGCAACCGCCAAGGCACGTGCGGGCTTGCCTGCCAGACGGCAGTGCAGGCCAACAGACATCATGCGGCCGCCCTCTTGATACAGCATATCAAAGCAGTCTCGCAGGTAGCGGAAAAACTGTTCGCCTTCTGTAAAGCCGTTCAGGGCCGCAAACTTCATATCGTTCACGTCCAGCGTGTAAGGCACAATAAGCTGCGGCCTGCTGTGTGTTCTGTCATAATACGGAAGGTCATCTGCATATGAATCCGCATCGTAAACAAAGCCGCCTTCTTCAGCCACAAGGCGGGCTGTGTTCGGGCTTGTGCGGCCCTGATACCACCCAAGCGGACGTTCACCCGTAACTTGCGTATGTAGCTTTATGGCTTGTTGAATATGCTCACGCTCAACATCTTCAGGTATATGCTGATAATCAATCCAGCGCAGGCCATGAGAGGCAATTTCCCACCCGCTTTTCTGCATGGCTGCAACGGCTATGGGGTTGCGTGCTATAGCTGTTGCCACACCAAATACGGTGGGCTTGATGTCCGTCTGTTCGAACAACCGATGTAAGCGCCAGAACCCCGCGCGGCTACCGTATTCATACAGACTTTCCATCTGCATGCAGCGTTCGCCTACGATAGATGTTGTGCCGATCATTTCCGAAAGGAACGCCTCAGACCCTTTATCTCCATGTAGGACAGAGTTTTCGGCACCTTCTTCGTAATTCACAACAAACTGCACGGCTATACGGGCAGCGTTGGGCCAGCGTGGATCCGGCGGGCAAGCGCCGTATCCCACCATGTCGCGCGGGTAATTCTGCATTATTTCCTTACCTTCCTGAACACATCATCACACACACTGAGGAGGTTCCAGACTAACCAATTCATCTACATTGTAATCCAGCAGGCTTTGCAGGTGTTTTTCACCATCCTGCACAAACAGATCACGCCCGATGCCGAAGGTGAGTTTTTCTACCCCAAACCGCATGGCGCTGATGGATGAGCCAGAAAGCCCCATGCTGGGTGTGGCAGAGAATGTAAAGTTATGAATGGCCGCAAGCATTGGAGCTAGTGGATCGGACGCATTGCGCGGCAAAAACTGGAAGCGTTCGCCCAGATAAGGGTGGCTGCCCAGAAGTGTGCTTTGTTCGTCTTCCGGTGGGGCAAAACAATCTCGCCAAAGGGCAATATGCGGCGCCACTTTAGCCAGTTCTGGCCGCTGGGCCAGATCAATAACAAATCCTGTGCCAATAATCAGGAAGTCAAACCGCATTTCACCATGTGGCGTGGTCACAACCACGTCTTTCCCTTCCTCCTTCACGGAAAGCCATGGAGTGCCCGTATGGAAGGCAAAGTTTTTATGGCTCCGGCAGCGCCAGAACGTATCCTGCGGGGGCGGCTGGTTGAGATCATAAATCCGCTGCATGAAGCGCCAGCGCACCAGATCATCCAGTTCTGAAAAATAGCTGAGAAATCCAGCATTTTCCATCCAGCGGTATGGGTTTACAGATGGAATTTTTTTACGACGCAGGCACAGATCAACCTGCTTGGCACCATGCTCCAAAGCCGTTGCTGCGTTATCAAAAGCCGAGGCCCCGGCACCAAGAACGCCAATGCGTTTGCCGCGCAGTTTTTCAAAGTCAATCTGTTCGCACGTATGGGCATAACGTGCTTTTGGCAGAGCTTTTGTAATGAAGCCTGGCACATGCCATGCGCCACCGCCTTCAATACCCGTTGCCAGCACAATTTTGCGCGCCCAAACCTGTTTTTTTACGCCACCAGCACATGCAAAAGTTAGTTTCAGCAGGTTATCCTGCCAATCAATATCTAATAGTTCGTGTTCATTTTTTACAGGCAAATCCAGAACATCACGCACCCAATCCAGATAAGCTTGCCAATCTTGGCGGGAAATTTTATCCAGCGTGTGCCATGCAGCAGCTCCGTAGCGTGCTTCGTACCAGGATTGAGGTGTCAGGCTGGGAATGCCCAAATCTGGGCCGGTTACATATTTGGGCGTACGCAGGGTTAGCATACGTGCAAACGTAATCCACGGGCCTTCTCCTCCTTTGGGGGCGGTATCAAAAATACAGGTGTTGGTAATACCGCGCCGCTTTAGCCCAAAGCAGGTGGCCAAACCGCCCTGCCCGCCGCCAATAATAGCAACATCCAGAACATCTTCGCCATCATGCTTGTGGGGAATGCACCAATTGCCTGTTGCATACTGAATTTTTGCGAGATCATCACGCACACGTTTATTAAGCTGTTCCATGCCTGCATATCAGTCCGAAATATGCGTTGCCCGAAAACAATCTGATTCATGCCCCTGACAACGACGATAAAATCAAGCATAATGTTTCACATTCGCATCGTTCTTGTATATGACATAATTCAGCATGGTGCGTTCGCAAAATGAGAGCAAAAGCAAATGCCAGTTTTTTCCCGTTTTCTTCGTTACTTCATGGCTGTTGCTCAGCATGGCTCAATCCGTAAGGCTTCGGACGAATTGCATATTGCCGCTTCCGCTATTGATAGGCAGATTCTTCAGGGTGAAAAATTACTGGGCACGTTATTGTTCGAACGCTTGCCAACAGGTCTGCGCCTAACAACGGCAGGGGAATTGCTGCTAACATCCTGCCGCCATTGGTCGCGAGACTTAAATACGCTTAAAATCCAGCTTGATAATCTTAAAGGCTTACGGCAGGGCACGGCGGATATTCTTATTCCAGATGCACTTACCAAAGGTTTCTTACCGGTTCTATTGGGGCGGCTGCGTGAAAGCCATCCGGGTATTTTGGTGAGTGTGCATGTGCGCAAAAGCCAGAATATGGGAGAACTTCTGGTAAAGGGACACGCAGATTTTGCCCTTATGTTTAACCCAAGCCACATGCGGGAATTAACCGTACGGGCGCATAAGGAAATCCCTTTGGGATTTATTTCCCTGCCGTCTCACCCCGTTGCGGCGTTAAGCGAGGCACGTTTTAGTGTGGCTGCGGAATATCCGGTTATTGTGCCCTCGCCGCCTCTTGCGCTTTGGCGGCCCATTGGGCTTTTGGAAGCAGAAACAGGTATAGAAATAGCTGCTGTTGCACGTGCAGATAATATTCAGATGATCAAATCTCTGGTGTTGGAGGGCACGGGAATTGGGATTTTAAGTTATCTGGATGCCTATGATGAAGTGCAAAAGAACCAACTTGCTTTTACCCCTATTGTGCATAAAAAACTTACGCCATTATCCTTGGCTTTGTGTGTAGACCGCTCTCGCCAGCTTTCTACGGCAGCGCGGTTTATTATTAGCGAAATTGAAAATTTCTTTCTGGAACAGCTATAAAATCATGTCAGTATCTTCAGCAAAAACGGCTATTCGGGGTTGCTACATTACGTTCACGGGCAATCCTTTTCTGGTACCTCCGGAAGAAAGCCTGCATGTTGAAGAAGATGGCCTGATTATAATGGAAGCGGGCCGTATAATGGATTGTGGGCCTTATGCGGCCCTTGCGCCTAAGCTAGATAAGGCCATTGCAGTTACACATTACCCAGATAGCATTATTTCCGCCGGGTTTATTGATACGCACGTTCATTACCCGCAAATGCCAGCTATTGCCTCCTGGGGGCAGCAACTTTTACCATGGTTGGAACAGTATATTTTTCCAACCGAAGCCCAGTTTGATAATTCGGCCTATGCAGAAGCTGTTGCCAGCGCGTTTCTGGACGAACTTTTGCGGAATGGAACTACCACTGCTGCGGTATACTGCACAGTGCATGCGCAATCAGTGAATGCGTTTTTCAAACAATCAGAAAAACGCGGGACACGCATGATTGCGGGCAAGGTGCTGATGGATCGCAATGCCCCAGATAATCTACGAGATACGGCCAAAAGTGGGTATGATGATTCAACCGCTTTAATTCAAAGCTGGCACAATAAAGGCCGTCAGCTTTACGCGGTCACGCCTCGTTTCGCCATTACCAGCACGCCAGAACAATTGGAAATGGCGGGTGGTCTGCTGGCACGCCACCCAGATGTGTTTATGCAAACGCACTTGGCGGAAAATCTGGATGAAATAAAAGCTGTTGCCAGCTTGTTTCCAGAATCCACTTCATATTTGGATGTGTACGCACAGGCAGGGTTAGTTGGAGCACGCTCTATTTTTGGGCATGGTATTTATTTGCAGGAAACAGATTTTCAGCAATGTCATCATGCAGGGTGCACGCTTGCTCATTGCCCGACATCCAACCTGTTTTTAGGGAGCGGCTTATTTAAACTGTTTGATGCCATGCGGTCAGACCGGCCCGTGCATGTCGGCTTGGGTACAGATATTGGTGCAGGCACAACCTTATCCATGCTTGGCACGATGGGAGAAGCCTATAAAGTTTCTCTCATGGCTGGGGGAGAAAGGTTGCAAGCTCTTCAGGCCCTCTGGCTTGCAACGGCGGGGGCTGCGGAAGCTCTTAAACTGGATACAAAAATCGGCCGCATTACACCCGGTATGGAGGCGGATTTTTGTATATTAGATCCGGCTGCCACGCCTATGCTTGCGCAAAGAACAGCCCACTGCCAGACGGTGCAGGATATGCTTTTCCCATTGATTATTCTGGGGGATGATCGCAGCATAAAAGCAACGTGGGTGAATGGGCAATCTGTGTATGAGCGGCCTTAAAAAGCCGCCACACATCCATCACTCCGTGGGTCTGCCGCGCCTTCCAGAACACCATGAGCATGCCGTACGATAGCCCCGGCATGCCCCATGATGCTGGAAAAAGGTGCAACACGTTCTACAGGATGGCCTGCTTTTTCCAGCTTGGCCACAACACCAGCATCCATGTTGCTTTCTACCTTTAGGGATTGGCTTTCACTTCCCCATGTGCGGCCCAGTAACCATCGGGGGGCCGTAACAGCCTGCTGCAAAGGTGTGCCAAACTGTGCGTATCTGGTGAAAACCGCTGCCTGTGTTTGGGGTTGGCCTTCTCCCCCCATTGTGCCGTAAACCATCACCCGGCCATCATCAAAATGCGCTAGCGCTGGATTGAGGGTATGAAAAGGCTTGCGGCCCGGTGCAAAGGCATTCCATGCGCCTTCCCCCAGTTGGAAGGAAGCACCACGATTTTGCCATAGAATTCCTGTTTGCGGCAGAAAAACACCAGATCCGAACTCAAAATACAGGCTTTGTATCATGCTGACAGCAATGCCAGAGGAATCAATAGCTCCCATCCATGTGGTGTCTCCGGCCTGTGAGGGCTGAGGCCAAGGGGAAGCATGTTGCATGTCAATTTTATGCGCCAGTTCTGTGCACAGTTTTTCGTTGTCTAGAAAAGCCTGTGCATCTTCTGTCATCCACCGTGGATCACCTACATGCGCATTGCGGAACAAAAAGGCCTGTTTTGTAGCCTCTATCAGGCCATGTATATGCGCAAAGCCCTCGCCTTCCTGCACACCCAGTTTTTCAAATAGCCGCAAGATTGCCAAAGAAGCCACGCCCTGAGTGGGTGGCGGTGCGTTGTAAACGTGTGCCCCCTTCAGCTTTGCAGCAAGTGGTTTTTTAAAGAGAGCTTTATGAGATACAAAATCTTCTGCCCTTAAGGGGCTTTCTGCGCGTTGCAGATCCTGCAACAGGGTGTGCGCGGTGGCACCTGTATAAAAACTTTGTAATCCATCTTGGGCAAGTTGGCGCAGTGTCTGCCCTAATGCCGGGTTCTTACGTACCATGCCATGCTGAAACAATTTGCCATCAGGCGCATAAGACTGTGCAAAATCCTGATTTTGCAAAAGTTCGCTTTGCTTGGAAGCCAGCAGCTCGGCTTCACTTTCTGAAACAACATAGCCATTTTCAGCATACCAAATGGCATCTTCCAAAAGTACATTCAATGGAAGTGGGTTTTTGATAGATGCACTCTGCTGCAAAGCAAGCTGCCAGCCAGAAACAGTGCCAGCCATTGTGTTGGCGGCCCACCCTCCACGCCATGGCACAGTGGTATGTCCTGCTTGACGATATGCATCTGCTGAACTTTGTAAGGCTCCAGCACCGCAGGCTTCTATCACTTCCACCCGGCCATCTGGGTAAGAAACCAACCAGAAAGCATCGCCTCCAATACCAGTCATATGAGGGTATACCGCACATAAGGTAGAGGCCATTGCCACAATAGCCTCTAGAGCTGTGCCGCCCTGCTTCAGTATGGAAAGGCCACTCTGGCTGGCCAGATGATGCGGTGATGTCACCATCCCGCGCCCAGACTGGAATGTATGCTGCATGACAATCAACCGCTTTGCATAAATGGAAATAATAAAAACGACGTATCAGATACTTGACCACAATTTCATGATCAAACCCACCCCCTTATATTTTACCGTCTACGAACTGTTCCTGTCCGACGATTCCGAGTTTTGTAACGCCGAGGCGCTGTGCGTCGGCCATGACGTGGATGACGGT
>NZ_VHOP01000058.1:0-549 GCF_008704325.1 Acetobacter sp. DmW_125128
GGGCAGCTTTTGCAGCACCACATCGTGCATCACCTGGTCATAGGCGCGCTGGAGGAAGGTGGAATAAATGGCGCAGAACGGGCGCAACCCTTCCGTTGCCATGCCTGCGGCAAAGGTAACAGCGTGCTGCTCGGCAATACCCACATCAAAAAACCGATCCGGGTAAGCCTTGGCAAAGGCATCCAGCCCCGTGCCAGAGGGCATGGCGGCGGTAATGGCGGCAATTTTGTTATCGGTTGCGGCGCGACGTGTGAGTTCGCGCGAGAACACAGAGGTGTAGCTTGGCGGGCCTGCAGGGCCTTTTTTCTGCTCACCTGTAACAACGTTGAACTTGGCAACGGCGTGATACTTGTCTCCGGCTTTTTCGGCTGGCTGATAGCCGTGGCCTTTTTCCGTAATGACATGCAGCATGATGGGGCCGTTATCCGTATCGCGCAGGTTGCGCAGGATAGAGACCAACTGTGGCAGATCATGCCCATCTACAGGGCCAACGTAGTAAAAACCCAGTTCTTCAAACAGCGTGCCGCCGGTGATCATGCCGCGGGCATA
>NZ_VHOP01000059.1:0-2428 GCF_008704325.1 Acetobacter sp. DmW_125128
CACGCTTTTATGCACAACAGAAATCACATGCATTAGCCGCTTAAATCAGATAAAAAACGTCTCCACAAAACCCGGGGCAATTCAAATGCGCTGCCCCTAATCTGGTCGCCCTGCGCACCAAAGACGGCGCTGCCTCGCTCTCCGATCTGGTGCGCTCCTCGCTGCGCCTGCGCCCCGACCGGATTCCGATCGGCGAGGTGCGCGGCGCCGAGGCGCTCGACCTGCTCAAGGCCTGGGGCACCGGCCATCCCGGAGGTGTCGGCACCCTGCATGCCGGGTCGGCGATCGGCGCCCTGCGCCGGCTGGAGCAACTGATCCAGGAAGCCGTCGTCACCGTGCCGCGCGCCCTGATCGCCGAGACCATCGACGTCATCGCGGTGCTGTCCGGGCGCGGCAGTGCGCGCCGGCTGGCCGAACTTGCCACCGTCCAAGGGCTGAGCCCGGACGGGGACTACATCCTCGCACCTGCCGGAGATCCGTCATGACCCACATGATCGCCCTGCGTCGCCGCTTTGCTGTAGTCGGCGCGACCCTCTCGCTCGCCCTGCTGTCGGCCCCGGCCTATGCCGCCGGTTCGAGCATGCCGTGGGAGGAGCCGCTCAACCAGATCCTGGAAAGTGTGCAGGGGCCGGTCGCCAAGATCATCTCGGTGATCATCATCACCGTGACCGGTCTGACCCTGGCCTTTGGCGAGACCTCGGGTGGCTTCCGCCGCCTGATCCAGATCGTCTTCGGCCTGTCGATCGCCTTTGCCGCATCCAGCTTCTTCCTGTCGTTCTTCTCCTTCTCGGGCGGAGCGCTGATCTGATGGAGCCCGACATCATCCCCGGCTTCACCGCCCCGGTGCATCGCGCCCTGATCGAGCCGATCCTGCTCGGCGGGGCGCCGCGCACGGTGGCGATCGTCAACGGCACGCTGTCGGCGGCGATCGGCCTCGGCCTGCGGCTGTGGATCGCAGGCGGGATCTTCTGGCTGGTCGGCCATCTCGCCGCCGTCTGGGCGGCCAAACGCGATCCTGCCTTCGTCGACGTGGTGCGCCGGCACCTGCGCTATCCTACCCATCTGGTCGGGTGAAGGCGCCATGCTGAACCTCGCCGAATACCGTCACCGCCGCGACCGGCTGGCTGATTTCCTGCCCTGGGCGGCGCTGGTCGCCAAAGGCGTGGTGCTGAACAAGGATGGCGCCTTCCAGCGCACCGCGCGTTTTCGTGGCCCGGACCTAGAGTCCTCGACCGCCTCCGAACTGGTCGCCATCACGTCCCGGCTGAACAACGCCCTGCGCCGACTTGGCTCCGGCTGGGCCATCTTCGTCGAAGCGCAGCGCCGCCCGGCACGGGGCTATCCGTCCGGCCCGTTCCCCGACCCGGCCTCCGAACTGGTGGACGCCGAACGCCGGGCACAGTTCGAGGAAGAGGGCGCGCATTACGAGAGCCGCTATTTCCTGACTCTGGTCTGGTTGCCGCCAGCGGACGACGCCGCCCGCGCGGAAGCGTGGCTCTACGAAAATCGCGCCCGTGGCGGTTCCGACTGGCAGGCCGTGGTCGCGGGATTCATCGACCAGACCGATCGGGTGCTGGCGTTGCTCGACGGCTTCATGCCCGAGGCCGCCTGGCTCGATGACAGTGAAACCCTGACCTATCTCCATTCCTGTATCTCCACGCGCCTGCAGCGCGTCCGGGTGCCGGAAATTCCGATGCACCTCGACGCGATCCTGGTCGACGAGGAACTGACCGGCGGACTGGAGCCGCGCCTGGGTGACGCCCATCTGCGCACGCTCACCGTGATCGGCTTTCCGACCCAGACCTGGCCGGGGCTGCTGGACGAACTGAACCGGCTGGCCTTTCCCTATCGCTGGTCGACGCGGGCGATCTGCCTCGACCGCGTCGACGCGACGAAAGTGCTGGGCCGGATCCGGCGGCAATGGTTCGCCAAGCGCAAATCGATCATGGCCATCCTCAAGGAGGTGATGACCAACGAGGCGTCGGTGCTGCTGGATTCAGACGCCGCCAACAAGGCCGCCGATGCCGATGCCGCCTTGCAGGAACTCGGCACCGATCAGGTCGGACAGGCCTATGTCACCGCCACCGTCACAGTGTGGGACGAGGATCCGACCGTCGCCGCCGACCGGCTGCGTCTGGTGGAGAAGACGATCCAGGGCCGCGACTTCACCTGCATGCGCGAGAGCGTCAATGCGCTCGAAGCGTGGTTCGGCAGCCTGCCGGGGCATGTCTACGCCAATGTCCGCCAGCCCTGCGTTTCGACCCTGAACCTCGCCCATATGATCCCGCTCTCCGCGGTGTGGGCCGGGCCAGAGCGGGACGGGCATTTCAACGCGCCACCGCTGTGAATTGCCCCGGGTTTTGTGGAGACAGAACGACCCGAGAGGTAAGAAGAATTCATGAGCAACAAATCGAAGCGTTTTCCGCCT
>NZ_VHOP01000060.1:0-2393 GCF_008704325.1 Acetobacter sp. DmW_125128
TTTCATTATCCAAAACATAATATCCGGTGTCCCGGATTGTTATAGACAGCAGTCCCATGTGATGGCTGCTCAGGAGATCCCCCAAAGGCAACAGGGCATTTCCATTTGTCCATGCACAATCTGCCCAGTCTGTTTCATGCCAGCCTTCAGGCTTATCCTGCATCAGATGCGCTGCAATGTCATGCTGCTGTTCGGCTGTTGCAAGATGCACATCCGCAACGGCAACACCCATGTCACGCCGATCATCCACAAACGGCCCAATCACATCAGATGGGCGGCTGGCGCGTGAGACAATACGCACAAAGCGTGTGCCAGAACGTAGCATGAAGCTATAACGCTGCCCATTGCGCCTTACGGCACGCACAACAGCACCTTTATCTGTTACCAGATGCAGGTCGGGCTCATCTGTCAGAACCTGCGATGCTGTAGCCACTGGCTGCCCGCCGACACTTGCAGCCCGCTCCGCCAGCTTGCAGAACAAAGGTTCCACAAAAGCACGGTCAACACACAGATCTACTGCGGCATCATCTTCCCAGCTTTTGATTTTTCCACCCAAGCTCATGACAGAACCAGCCTGACGGAACGCACGGCGGTTACCTGTATCCAGATAACTTTCTGTCAGCATGCCATCTGCTGCGATCACAGAGTGCTCTTCTGTTTCCACATGGTAGTAATCATAGGAGGTGATGGATTTATCGTAAAAAATGGAAGATCCATTCACCAGCATGCGCACAGGCACAAACCTGCCTTCAAAGAACAGGCAATGTTCAGATGTAATCAGCATATCCTTGTAAGGCACACCATCTGCAATGGCATTCTTAAGGATACGCACAGGGTAACCCGCCTCATCATCCGGCAATCCTGCGCGCACAGTGGCATGCGCCTTACCGGCCCATGTCACTTTACGAACAGTGCTTTGTCCATCTGCAAATGTCAGAACATCATCACCCAGTTGCAGTGTTTCAACAGCAACATCCCCACATGGTGTGCGGATCATGGAGCCAGGCAAAAAACAGACTTCATAAACAGCATTGCCATCTGCATCAGAAGAAAGTGCATACCCATACTGGCTGACATCATCAATGTGCAGCGTGACAGACCCACCCTCGTTAAACGACAAGGTGACGTAGTTGCCATCTGCTGAATAACTGGTGGACGTAATATCGGCTGCCTTAACCCCGGCAAGCACAATCCCGTCTGAGTTTCCCGCAGAAGCTCCATCAAAACCTGTCACTTCTGTCGTAACGGTTGTGGCGGAAGATGTCTCAACACCCTCCAAAGTCAGCCCTGTATTGGTGCTGCCTTCCAGATCAACAATGCCACCTGCCCCGGCCCATATGGTGGCTTTGCCGCCGTTTTGCAGAACCTCCGTACCACTCAGCACTGCACTGCTCTGCACGTTCAACTGGCCACCACTGGCAACATTGACATCTGCCGCAGATCCACCAGAACTGACATCCACAGTCCCGCCAGACACATTGGCGCCATTCAGGCTACCCTGTGAGAAAACATTGAGCGTGCCACCACGTCCTACGGTTTCATTGTGTGCTGTAGCACCTGCCTCAACATCTTCAAGGCCGCCATTGTTAACCGTTGTGCCTGTAGTGACGCCACCGCTTTGAACAAATTCGATACCACCAGAATTCACAACGGCACTCACAGCCGAACCGTTAATGTAGCCAAAGCCATTGGCGTTATACGTTGTATGGTTTGCGACCCCACCAGCACTCACAACCTCATGCCCGTGGCTTGCAACAATCATGTCACTGTCCTGGCCGCCGGACATCACACGTTCTTCACCCAAATTGGTAATGGTGCCCGATACGGCACTCCCGGCATTATTCTGCCGACCCGTCTCAATGGTGAAATTGCTGACAACACCGCCCTGAGCCACGTTTTCTACGCCAGAGCGCTCAATCAGAATATTGGAGCCACTACCGCCAGACTGGAGATCCGCGCTGCCGCCACTTGCAATGGTGACACCGCTTTCATACCCGCCAGAGAGCACGGATACCGTTGCGCCCGCGCTGAGTATGCCGCCAATCAAGCTGCCACCACTCAGGATGGTTTGACCGCCTATGATCCCAGACGCATCAACAACAACAGTGCCTTGGGAATGAACAGTCTGATTAAGCGCTGTGCCACCAGCTCCTACAGTTTCAAGGCCACCGGCGTTCACGGTTGTTGCGGATGCAATGCCACCAGATGCCGCCTGAAGCTGACCGCCATCCAGGATGGTTCCAGAGGTCACGCCTTTTGTTGCTACCAACTGAAGACCACCAGCAGAAATGGTTGCAGCTTCACTCAGCCCATTCAGAACAGCGTCTTCACCACCACTATTCACAGTGTTGTTGTATGCTGAACCGTTTGTATATTCTACAATGGCGCCAGCG
>NZ_VHOP01000061.1:0-558 GCF_008704325.1 Acetobacter sp. DmW_125128
AGGCTGTCGAGCATGGCTGGTGCCAGAGGCAGTTCATGAGCCTGTCCAGGGGCCAGCGCAAAACCGAAGGCTTTTCCATGTCCATCAGCGATCACGCAGACTTTTGTGCCATAGCCGCCGCGAGAGCGGCCAAGTGCTTCACGATGGTCTCGCTCTTCGAAAGAGGCCCCTTTTTTTGGGCTCCCGCCGCCTTGTGGTGAGCCCTGATGTTCGTGCCATCCAGAAAAGTCATTCCGAATGCCACTCCCTGTTGTTCCTGAACCAGTGCGAGCAGCCGCTCCCATACGCCGAGCTTCGCCCAGCGGATGAAAAGCTGCGCAGCCCGCCACCACGGACCCAGTTCAGCGGGGATACTCCGCCATTTCGCGCCATTCTCATGACGCCAGAAAATCGCTGCTATCGTCCGCCGCAGATCATGTGGCGGCGTCTTGCCCCTCGGGCGAACCTCCTCAATCAGAGGTTCCCAGATCGCCCATGTCTCGTCCGTAAAAGTGCCTGTTCCGTCTCCTTCTTCCATCCCTACAATATGGGAAGAATTTCAAGCGCTAACAGGCCCTA
>NZ_VHOP01000062.1:0-1359 GCF_008704325.1 Acetobacter sp. DmW_125128
GGCGTGACAAACTCGGCCCCGCTCATGCCGGTATTCACCGTCACGGAGCTATCCAGCCCGGTAGTGCTCTTGGTGCTCATGTTGCGCACTGGCTGCCAGACCGGCCCGATATAGGCCAGAGACAGGGAAATATAGCTTTCCGATGCGCTGCCATTGCTGGTGATGGTGATCTTGACCGTATCGGCCTGAATGTTCTGCGGTGCCACATGCACCATCTGCACCGGGCCAACACCCCCCAGCGTGGCAAAGCTGCCAGAGGCAGAATACACCGTGTTGCCGCCAGAACTGGCTGTCAGCTGCCACGTTGCGGCTTGGCCAAGGTTGGTGCGGCCCACAAAGAAGGCCCGCATGGTCTGGTTACTGCCCCATTGCGCCTGAAACCATGCCGTTTTGTTGCTATCCCCAACAGACCAGAACGCCGCCGTGGTGTTGCCCTGGTCTGTAGCCAGCTGATTGGGTGAGAAATCCTTGGCGGCCGAAACGCCTGCATAGAAGGACGCCGAGCCACTAAGGCTAGCGATCTTGACCAGATTATTCAGGCCGAACGCACAATTCTGCATCAGACCAGCACCGTCAGCACGCACTGGCCTGCGCTGGAGCCACGCCAGCTTTCACCCACAACCAGACCGCCCAGGCCATCGCGCAGGCCATCCACATTGGCAAACAGCACAATCTCGTCTCCCATTTCAAAATCAAACAGGCGCTCAAACGGCAGCGTGACGTAAAACACGCGCCGATCTGCCACCGTCCACAGGTTGTTGATGATATCCGCCACCACCTGCGCTCCGGCCTGCGTGCGCAAGCTGGTCAGCACTTCGGGCGGGCTGACCACTTCCACCGTTGGGCTATCCGTGCCCACAGTCACCGCGCTGCGCTGCGTGCGCAGGGTGGACAGATCCGCTTTCGGGCTGAGTGTGCTGGTGCTCATCACCGTATAATTGCGGCTGTAGGTGCAACGCCCACAGGTGAGAGGCAGCGCCAGTTCGGACGGCAGATCCGTTTCCTTGATATCAATCACCTCATCAGGAAGCACCGCTAGCTTTTCCCACTGATGTGGCGCAAGCTGCAGAAAGCTGTCTGTAATGCCGATCAGCTTCAGCGTGCCATCCCGCGCAACAGCCAGCTTGCGCATGGTGCCCTGCAACAGAGCGGTGATCATGTCCTGCCCGGTATAGCTGTCAGATCCATCCCAGAACGCGCCGGCCGCACTATCCACCTTGCCGAACGGATCCGCCCATGTGCTGGAAATGGATGCCGCCGGAATACCGATATCCTGCACCAGCACCTGCCGCACGATATCAGGCAGGCTGGACACATACGTGCCATCAGGCATCACACCAGTGGCCCAGCAGGTAATGG
>NZ_VHOP01000063.1:0-21295 GCF_008704325.1 Acetobacter sp. DmW_125128
CCCACCATAATATAACGTCAATCCCTAAAATCAGAAAAAATGTAACCACCTGAAAATAAACAATATCCTTACAAACACCCGATTCCGTTATCCGAATCAGATCAACTGAAATCTCGCCCACAATCTTGAAACCAACGCGTAAACTCAGGAATACCCTCTTCCAATGTGGTTTGCGGGGTCCATCCTGTTAGCTGTTGAATAGCCGTAATATCGGCCCATGTCTTTTCCACATCAGATTCAGGACGCGGCAGATAACGGATTGCAGCTTTACGCTCCAAAGTCTGCTCCAACAGCTCCACCAAATACTTCACCGGTTCTGGATGATGGTTCCCTATATTAAGCACACGAGGTTCTGCTGCTGGGGGTGCTTGCTCGTAGACTGCCAGCACTGCGGCAACCACATCATCAATATATGTAAAATCCCGTGCCAAAGATGCTCCCTCATAAAGGGTAACATCCCGCCCCTCCGTAATCGCACGGGCAAAACTGTAATAAGCCATGTCCGGCCGCCCCCACGGACCATACACCGTAAAAAACCGCAGGCCTGTTTGAGGGATATTATACAGATGGCTATAGGCGGATGATGCCAGTTCAGCCGCGCGCTTTGTAACGGCGTAAAAAGATCCCGGATGATCTACAGGATCTGTTTCTGAAAACGGTAATTTACGATTACGCCCATATACAGAAGACGACGAAGCATACACAAAGTGCTTTAGGGCTGGCAGTTCACGCGCAAATTCCAGCATCGCTACATGGCCGCGCACATTGGAATCTGCAAAGATATAAGGGTCTTTCAACGAGTAGCGCACACCTGCTTGCGCTGCAAAATGAAAGATACCCTCTATATTGGGGGCTTTCTTTTGTAGCTCTTGCAAATTTTCTGGCTGATCCAGATCGCAGTAATAAAAAGAAAACTGTGGATGCGCCTCAAGCAGAGCAAGGCGCGCCTGCTTGAGTTGGGGATTATAATAACCGTTCAGATTATCAACCCCGATCACCTGCTCGCCACGCGCCAAAAGAGCCTGCGTGACATGGAAGCCGACAAACCCAGCGGCTCCAGTTACCAAAAGTGTCAAAATGTATTGCCCCACGCCGCAGGGCAACTTTTTGGCCCCACCCATGATTACTGCAGAATCTCAGCCGCAAAAGCGGCTGCTAATTAAAGCTTTTTACCTAAAGATGGTGATTCCACCTTATCGCCTACAGTAATGCCAAACTTGGCAGTTACCCCCCCTGCCAGCTCAAGCGTAGCAGCTACCGGGCCATGACTGCTGATTCGTGCCAAGCTGCGTGGCACTGCATTTTCTGTAATGGCCTGAATACGATGATCCGCATCTATAAAAACAATATCCAGCGGAATCAGCGTATTTTCCATCCACATGTCACTCTGCTGTGGTGTTTTCCACACAAAAAGCATGCCAGAGTTTTCTGGCAGATGTTGGCGGAACATTTCCCCTACCTGCTGCTCACGCGGAGTTTTTGCCAACTCAACTGAAAAAACATGCCGCCCACTGGGGGAAACTATAGCCAATTCTTCCCGCTGTAATTCAGCCTGAGCGTGTGTTGGCTCTCCCGTTTCTTCTGCATAAGCAGGTAAGAGAGAACCCGCGGCACCGCCGATCATGCAGGCTGCCATCAGCCCCAACAGTTTTTTTGTCAGCACCTTATCTGTTCTCCTCGGTCCCATCATCTTTGCAGAAATGGATTACTGGCACGTTCTGCCCCTAATGTCGTCAACCCGCCATGCCCAGGCACGATAACAATATCATCCCCTAAAGGAAGTAGTTTTTCCTTTATGCCTTGAATAAGCTGTTGGCTATTACCGTATGCAAAATCGGTTCTACCTATTGTTCCTCTAAAAAGAACATCTCCCCCAAAAGCAAAACGGGCCTTTTCATCCACAAATACAACATGCCCGGGCGTATGCCCCGGAGCATGCACAACACGAAATGTACATCCTAGATAGTTCAGACTTTCACCATCTTGGGTGAAACGGTCAACATCTGCATTTTCTAAATCTGAAAGCCCAAAATGCCGAGCTTGCTCTACAATGGATTGGAGCAAAAATTGATCATGAATATTCGGCCCAATGACATCTGGCCGCGTTACCTGCGTATTTTCCAACCCACGACACAAAGCCGCCACCCCTCCGGCATGATCTAGATGACCATGCGTGAGCAGAATGGCTTCTACTTCCAGTATATTTTTTTTTAAGAAATCCAGCAGGACATTCGCGTCTCCACCAGCATCTACAATAACGGCTTTACGTGTTTTTTCATTCCACAGAACAGAGCAATTCTGCCGAAATGGCGTAACCGGCACGATACGCAACTGCATATCCGGGTAATTGACGTGCATGCCTTATTCCTCTTGTTCTCTATAAATTATCTAAAGAATGTTTTTATGAGTTTTACACAAAAAAAAGCTGCCAGAACCAGTGTCTGGCAGCTTTTTATACAGCAAAAATGCTCTGCTTATTGAGGCAGCACCCAGCCTGTTTCTGGAATATCAAAGTGCTTACGCAATTCATGCGCAGGCACGTTGGTTAGATCCTTGGTGAAGGTTTTGATAATCTTTGCCGTTGCAGGCTTGCTCAGATGCGTCTTGATTTCATGAATAATTGGTGCCGGAGCAGCCACCACAAACCCATCAACCTTGCCGCCATGCGCAATCATGCTGTTCATGCGGTCTGCCACAACGCGGGCAAAAGCATCTTTCGCATCATCCGCCGGGGTAGAGCCAGAAGGCATTTTACCCGGAGTACCTTCATGGCCACGCGTGTCAAAATCCTGCACATCGCGCATTTCGCCTTCTGCATCATGCAAAAAACGCACTTTGCCACCATCTGCAACAACATAAACTACCAGGCCATCTCTTGCTTCCGTCATGGAATACATCCTTTTCAAATCACTCTATCAGCCTGCCAGCATGCCTTATTATGCGACATTTAACCACCAGCGCTGCTGCGCTGCTGATGTGCAGTCTGCGTGCTGAGTGATATAGGATTGAGGCATGACAATTCCACCCTTCTTTTCCCAACTTGTTACTCCTCTGGATCATGCCCTGCTCTGGGCCCGTCAGGGCCAAGCCGTTGCCATTGCAACCGTAACAGGCACATGGGGGAGTTCCCCCCGCCCCCCAGGCAGCAATATGGTTATGAGCAAAAATGGCCTTATGGAAGGTTCCGTAAGTGGCGGCTGTGTGGAAACAGATGTTATGCTCCACGCACAAGAAATTATGGAAGGGCAAGCACCAACCGTTCTTTCCTATGGTGTTAGCAGTGCCAAGGCGTGGGAAGTCGGGTTGGCCTGCGGAGGCACACTGGATGTTATGGTAGAAGCCGTTCAAAGCCCTGCCTGCCCAACCGGAACATGGCCGCTACACCTGCTAGAGCAGATATGCGATCTTCAAGCGGCTCGAAAAGCCGCAGTGTTGGTGCGCAGCTTGGATGGCAAGCAGCACATTCTTGCGCAGGAACACCAAAAAAGCACTTTCGAAGAGCTTCCACCATTCGTGAAGGAAGTTGCCTTCGACCATCTGCAAGAAGGGCGCTGCGCAGCAATAGAAGAAGCTCTTGGGCAAAAATGGTTTGTGCAACCCATTATTCCGCCACCTCGGCTTCTTATAGTGGGCGCTGTGCATATTGCGCAGTATCTTGCTCGCTTGGCGCAGATAACCGGCTTTTCTCCCATCGTCATAGACCCGCGCGAAGCACTGGCGACAGCAGACCGCTTTCCGGGGCTGGAAAGTGGAAGCACCCTTATTACAGAATGGCCGGATGAAGCTCTGGAAACCTTAGGGGTTGATAGCATGACTGCCATCGTAACCCTAACACATGATGCCAAACTAGATGACCCAACACTTGAAGCAGCCCTGAAAAGCCCAGCTTTTTATATTGGTGCTTTGGGGTCTCGCAAAACACAGGCGAGTCGGTTGCAACGCTTGCAAACTCTTGGCTTTACCGAGCAGGATCTCAAACGCATACGCGGCCCAGTTGGCTTAGCTATTGGTGCAGTAGGGGCTGAGGAAATTGCTCTTTCTATTATGGCGGAAATAGTTGCCACCCGCCGCCATGCCCCCTTGTCAGACATTCGCGGGTGGTAAAACCTGCGTTTCTGCCAGGAACATGGGCCTGCGTGCTATGCGCAGGTCGTTCTGCCCGTACTGCCCCAGCCCACAAATTATTGGCTCCGGACGCTACCGGGCAACCTATGCTGGTTCAGACACTCAAAAATATTCTCAACAGCAAAGCTGAAACTATTCTGGCCCTTCTACCGCCAGACCAGCCAGAGCTTGAAACCATTGTGCAAGCGCATTTCTCCCACTCCTTGAAAGCAGACAGGCTACAGCTACAAACTGTTTTGAATGCGCGCTTGGGCCTTTCCGCTTCTCTGCATGCAGGTGTTCAGGCTGCTCAAGCAGGAAATGCACAAAGCCTTCTTATATGTCTGGGCGACATGCCTCTGGTTTCCACAACGCTGTTGAACACACTGTTGGAGAACCAGAATCAATATGCTCCTGCCGCCACCGCACCGTTACGAGACGGCAAGGCTGGAAATCCTGTTGTCTGGAATCCATCACAATTCAGTAAATTGCTCCAGGTTACGGGAGATCAGGGCGGCCGGGCTGTTTTACGCAGTCTGGGCGCTGATATACGCCTCATTCCAGCCAATTCTACCGAATTGGTCGATTTTGATACGCCAGAACGGCTGAAAATATATCAGCAGATGGCTTTTCCTAGCAGTTGACCAGACGGACACACCCTCCGACAATTCACAACAGACCGTAAGTTTTCACTGAACGGTCGTTTTATCTGTTTTTCAACAAGGTCTCACCATGAGCAAAATTCTACGCACTAACCCCAACCCCATTCTTTCTGCTGCGGTTGAATATCACGGCTTTATTTTCACGCAGGGTGTTGTTGCCCGCAATCTGGATCAGGATGTTGAAGGCCAGACACGTGATGTGCTGGAACAGATTGACACACTGCTAGAGCAGCACGGCACAGATAACACCCGCATTCTGCAAGCTCAGATCTGGGTGAAAGACATTAATGACCGTGACAAGCTGAATAAAATCTGGAGCGCTTGGCTGCCAGAAAATATGGCCCCTGCCCGCGCTTGTGTTCAGGCTGTGATGGCTGACCCACGTATCCTTGTGGAAATCATGGTCACCACCACAAAATAAGCCCTTAATATTGACCAGTTGGTGATGTGAGAAAACGTGGCATTCATGCAACATTCCTCCGAATCATCACCAACTGGCGCGTGTTCCCTATTCTCTTAAACAAAGGCTGGAATGAAACGGAATCAGGCGAATTTATGACGTAACGTAGGATAAAAATCCTATTTTTCCTTTTTGATACCCATCAATGAAGCAAAGAGTAACTTTAACGATTTTGGTGCGCAATGAACGCTTGCCTGATCTGCATGGATGTTTAATACCTGAACCCGAACATTGCAGTACCCCAACTCACGGCAAATGCGATCAGGAAAGGTAAGCACAATGCGGCACGGACGGTCCGGAATTTTCAAACTGAAGCTGGCCGTTTTGTCTTTTCTGTCCGTTTCTGCCTTTACTGCTTCTGCATCTGCCCGCACCCATCATGCCGCCGCTCACCATAGCGGTGTGCATAAAATTGTATTTTCTGCGTCCGGCCATGTGGCAGGCCGATACGCAGGTGGCCGCTGGCACCCATCTGCGGGGCGTTATCGTTCCGGGTATTATGGTGGGCACGTTATTCAGTGCGTTGCTTATGCCAAATCTGCATCTGAAGTGGTGCTGCATGGCAATGCGCGTGATTGGTGGCATAACGCAAGTGGCGTTTATGACCGTGGCCATGCACCAGAAGCAGGTAGTGTGCTGAACTTCCGTGCAACACGCCGCATGCCTTTGGGCCATGTTGCTGTTGTGCGCAATGTTGTAGATAACCGCACCATTATGATTGATCAGTCACACTGGGCACAGGCAGGCATCAGCCGCAACGTAGCCGTGATTGACGTTTCTCCAAACAATGATTGGTCTGCCGTTCGTGTAGCCCTTAACAATCATTCTGGTGGTTTCGGGTCCATCTATCCAACTTACGGCTTTATTTATGCACGCCACCCTGGTGCAGAACGGAACATGCAGCAGGAAGTTATGACAGCATGGGCCAAAAAAGGCACCACCACGCAGCTGGCACAGGCTCCGGCAACACCTCGCCAGATCTCTGCTGGTCAGGAAGATCCGAATATTGCCTTTGATGATAACAACTGAAACCAACCTTTAGTTTCTTTGCAGAATCTTCTTTTCAACGCTCGGCTTTGTCGGGCGTTTTTTATTGCTTTTTCCATAACAAGAAACTCTTACGCAGAGCATAAAAAAAAGGGGAGCAACCTCTTCTGGTTGCCCCCTTTCTTAGTAACCATCAGAAACGATGAGCTTATTCCATCCATTCAGCAATATCTGGACAAGAGCAAACTAGGTTTCTATCACCATATACGTTGTCAATTCGGCCTACAGGTGGCCAATATTTGGTAGAAAGCTGCACATTACCGGGGAAACACGCTTCCTGCCGTGTATAAGGATGCGTCCATTCCGTTGCAGTTAGTGCAAGACCTGTATGAGGGGCATGACGCAACACTGCATCTTCTGCCGTAACCTTACCACTTTCAACTGCACGCACTTCCTCACGTATAGCCAGCATGGCATCGCAAAAACGATCCAGCTCCGCTTTTCCTTCAGATTCGGTTGGCTCGATCATGAATGTGCCGGCCACCGGAAAGCTAACTGTTGGCGCGTGAAAACCGTAATCCACCAAACGCTTGGACATATCATCCACAGTAACGCCTGTTGTATTCTTGATCGGTCGTAAATCCAGAATACATTCATGCGCAACGCGCCCGTGTGCCCCTTCGTAAAGCACAGGGTACGCATCTTTCAGGCGGCTCACAATATAATTGGCGTTCAGAATAGCCACCTGCGTAGCCCGTTTTAGGCCTTCATCTCCCATTAAGCGAATATAAGCCCATGAGATCGGCAGAATAGAAGCTGATCCAAAAGGAGCAGCGCTTACAGCCATAACAACATCTACATCTGCCGGGTTTCCGGGCAGATAAGGTGCCAAATGTGCCCGCACACCAATTGGCCCCATACCCGGGCCACCGCCACCATGTGGAATGCAGAAAGTTTTATGCAGGTTAAAGTGGCTAACATCCCCACCGTAGTCTGCCGGGCGTGCAAGCCCAACCTGAGCATTCATGTTGGCGCCATCCACATATACCTGCCCACCGGCTGAGTGCACCAGATCACAGATTTCACGCATGTTTTCTTCAAACACGCCATGAGTAGAAGGATAAGTGATCATCACTGCGGCCAGATCATTCGCATGCGCCTTTATTTTCTCACGCATGTCTTCCAGATCAATGTTGCCGCCTGCATCACACTTTACCACCACAACCTTCATGCCCGCCATTTGGGCAGAAGCTGGGTTGGTACCATGCGCAGAAGCCGGAATTAAACAAACTGTCCGATGCCCTTCCCCACGCCCCTGATGATACGCACGAATAACAAGCAAACCTGCATATTCCCCCTGCGCGCCAGAATTAGGTTGGAAAGAAACAGCATCATAACCGCTGATAGCACACAGCCACTTTTCCAGATCCTGCAAAAGAACCTGATACCCTTTTGCCTGATCTGCCGGTGCAAACGGATGAATGTCACAAAAACCAGACCACGTAATGGGCAGCATTTCCACCGTGGCGTTCAGCTTCATGGTACAAGAACCCAGCGGAATCATTGTCCGATCCAACGCCAGATCCTTGTCTGACAAGCGCCGCAGGTAACGCAGCATATCCGTTTCTGAACTACAGGAGCGGAACACAGGCTGCGCCATAAAGCCAGACTGGCGGCGCACACCATCAGGCAATGCTGTGGAAGCCGCCACAAGCGCCTGCGCCATTTTTTCTACACGCCCGTGTTCAGCGCAAAAAACAGACCATACAGCGTAAACAGTTTCCGGCGTGCTGGTTTCATCCAGACTGATGCCAATACGGCCATTCCCTGCATTACGCAGATTCATGCCAGCAAAACGCGCACGTTCCAGAAGGTCAACAGCACCTTCGCCTACATTCACCGTCAGCGTGTCAAAAAATGCGGTTGTTTCAACAGTTACGCCCAATGCGCGCAAACCAGCGGCCAGTGTCGCAGCCAGATCATGAATGCGCTGTGCAATTGCCTTCAGACCTTCTGGGCCATGATAAACGGCATACATGCCCGCAATAACAGCCAGCAACACCTGCGCCGTGCAGATATTGGATGTCGCTTTTTCACGCCGGATATGCTGTTCACGCGTTTGCAGGGCGAGACGATAGGCCGGGCGCCCAGCACTATCGACCGATACCCCAACCAAACGCCCCGGCATGCTCCGTTTATAGGCATCCCGCACAGCCATATAAGCTGCATGCGGCCCACCATACCCCATGGGAATACCAAAGCGCTGGGTAGAACCAATAGCAATATCCGCCCCCAGTTCACCGGGAGAAGCCAGCAACGTTAAAGCCAGCGGATCTGCCGCCATAACAGCAATACCCCCCGCGGCATGCAGGCTTTCTATCTGCTTTTGCGGGTTTGCAATCTGGCCGGATGTGCCGGGATATTGGAAAATGGCTCCAAATACGTTTTGGGCATCCAAATCTGTTTCAGGCTGCCCAATCTGGAGCGTAATGCCCATAGGCTCTGCACGGGTTTTCAACACAGCGATTGTCTGCGGGAGACATTCTGCATCTACAAAAAAGACAGTAGACTTAGAGGTTGCAACCCGGCGAGCCAACGCCATGGCTTCTGCCGCTGCTGTTGCTTCATCTAGCAGAGAAGAGTTGGCGATATCCAACCCTGTCAGCTCTGTAATCATGGTTTGGAAGTTCAACAGGGCTTCCAGACGCCCTTGGCTGATTTCTGGCTGATACGGCGTGTAAGCTGTGTACCAAGCCGGATTTTCCAGAATATTCCGCTGGATAACAGCGGGCAGTACCGTACCGTAATACCCTTGCCCAATCAGGGATGTCATAACCTGATTTTGTCCGGCCAGTTCACGCAGGCGTGCAAGAACCTGTGTTTCCGTCCATCCAGCACCAAGCCCCAAAGGCTGTGTGGCACGAATGGAAGCAGGAAGTGTCTGATCTATCAGATCATCCAAGGAGGCCGCACCAACAACACGCAGCATTTCGGCCTGATCTGCCACAGTCGGGCCAATGTGGCGCGTAGCAAACGCCTCACCTTCAGCTTTTAAGGCAGCAAAAGCGGGAAGAGCTTCAATATTCTGTTGGGAACGCGCATCCGAACCGGGAGCAAGGGAGAACATGCAGAAATTTTTCCTGAACAAGGCCTGTTTGGAACAGGCCATTTTTTCCAATCAGGCAGAAATCAGCCTACAAAAGCTGCATATGCTGCGGCATCCATCAGCCCAGAAAGCTGATCTGGATTAGCAACGCGAAATTTGACAATCCAACCTTCGCCTTCAGGGTCAGAGCTTACCCGTGCTGGATCATCAGCCAGTGCTGCATTGCTTTCCAAAACCTCACCATCAACTGGCGCGTAAATATCGGAAGCTGCCTTAACGGATTCCACAACTGCGATGGATTCCCCAGCTTTGACTTCCGTGCCCGATGGGCGGGCTTCAATAAACACCAGTTCACCCAGTTCATCAGCCGCATGGCGAGTGATGCCCACGGTTGCTGTTGCACCCTCAACGCGCAGCCATTCGTGTTCTTTTGTGAAATACAGGGTCATTTCTCAATTTCTCCAGTTAAGCGTAAATTAATGTATCAACGGCCTAGCGTTTGAAATGCGCTGGCACAAAAGGCAGTGCACTCACGACGGAAGGTACAGAACGCCCCCGCAATTCAGCAAAAATGGTGTGCCCTATTTGGGTATCATTGCTTGCCACATAGCCCATCGCCACCGGGCCACCTACTGTGGGGCCAAATGCACCAGACGTTACCTTGCCGATATGCGTGGCAAATTCTGCGTCTGCATATAAAGGTGCATCATGGCGCACAGGCGCACGCCCCTCCGGCCGCAATCCAACGCGGCGGCGGCTTACTCCATTTTCAAGCTGGCCAAGAATAATATCGGCACCCGGAAAACCACCTGCACGCGCGCCACCATTGCGGCGAGACTTCTGGATAGACCATTCAAGCGCGGCCTCAACCGGAGTGGTGGTTGTATCAATATCCGCCCCATACAAGCACAGCCCGGCTTCAAGCCGCAGGCTATCTCGGGCACCTAAGCCAATCAGTTTGACGTTTGGCTGTTCTAGCAGTTTACGGGCAACCCGATCTGCATCCTTGGCGGAAACAGAAATTTCAAACCCATCTTCTCCCGTATAGCCGGAACGGGAAATAACACAGCGGGCACCGTCTACATCCAGCGTACGCACATCCATGAACATCATCTTGCGCACATCTTCAGCAAACGCTGCCAAAACTTGTTCAGCTTCCGGCCCCTGCAAGGCAAGCAATGCGCGATCTTCCTGCGGCTCTACAACGCATTCTGCCACCAGTGCAGATTGCAGAAGCTCAAGATCAGCCTCCTTACATGCGGCGTTAACAACCAGCAGCAGACCATCTTCCAGACGCGCCACCATCAGATCATCCAGAATACCGCCTTCGGCATTGGTAAACTGGGTATAACGCTGGCGGCCATGTTTAAGGGCAGCAATATCTGCTGGCACCAGTTTTTCCAGCGCCAGCGCCGCATTATCTACATCCCCCGAACGCGGGCGCAGCAGCACTTGCCCCATATGGGAAACATCAAACAGACCAACATGCTCACGCACATGCCGATGCTCGGCCATAATGCCATCTGCATACTGCAAAGGCATGGCATAACCCGCAAACGGCACCATTTTGCCGCCGGATTCTTCATGCAATGAATAGAGGGGAGTATGAAGGAGAGTATCGGTGCCCATGCACGCCGCCTTGCCAAAAAGGCCGGAACCCACTGCAATCTGACAGACACATCAGCACAACACGAGGCTCCGGATTACATAATCCGCTGCCCCTTCTGTGCTTTTGCCTGAGATCGCTATCCCGTCGGCGGGTGCGATTGCACCTCTCTCCAGAAGTTTTAAAACGCAGGGTCCTTCTGCCTGAGAGTTTCCGGGGCGGTTGCTCCTTCGGCGCTGGCTAAGCCAGTCTCTCCCTCTGCGTTAAGGAACCGTGACATCATTTCGCTTTCAAGTCAATCACGGCCCCTATTATGCGTATTACCCCGCAGCTTTAGGCAAATGCTTGGCAATATAAGGCGGTAGATTAAACGAACCTACGTGGATTTCAGGCGTCCAGTACTGGGTTTTTTCCAAAATACCAGCTTCCTGAGCACGGGCACGCACCTGCTCTACATCCTGCGCTTGCAGGTTGCGACCTTTGCTGGCGATCCCCAGTGTCATAAACCCACCTACATAAGTTGGCACAGCAGCCACATAGGCAGACACATGCGGAAAAAATTTTGCACGCCGCACACTGGTTTCATGCAGTTCATCCGCCTGCATAAACGGCACACCGCACTGGTTTACAATCAGCCCTTCGGCGGTAAGGATACGTGCGCAATGTTCGTAAAATGAATCTGTAAACAGCACTTCGCCCACACCTATCGGGTCTGTGCTATCAACAATAATCACGTCAAACGAGGCATTATCTGCGCGGGCAACGTAATCTATTCCATCCCCCACAATCACTTCTGCCCGCGGATTATTCCACGCATCACCGGCAATAGATGGCAGATGCTGTTTTGAAAGCTCTATAACAGCACCATCAATTTCCACCATCACAGCTTTTTCGATGCCGGGATGTTCCAGAACGCGGCGCAGTACCCCGCCATCCCCTGCGCCAATAATCAGCACTTTTTTCGGGTTGGGGTGAGTAAACAGAGGAACATGCGTAAGCATTTCCTGATAAACAAATTCATCCTTTTCGGTAATCTGCACTACGCCATCCAGCATGAGCACACGACCGTGGGATTCACTTTCAAAAACAACAATATCCTGAAACGGGCTTCGCGTGCGGGCCAGTTCCTTTACCACACGGAAGTGCTGCCCCCAGTTATCATATAGGGTTTCTTCAATCCATGTTTCAGCCATACCAGCCTTATCTTCCCAAATACGTCATGAGCTGCACTGATACAGCCCTTTTACAGAACTGTAGCAGCACGACGATCAAACAGAGTTTTACAACTTTAAGAAAAACAGCCTTTAGGCAACCACGCGGCCACGGCGTTCTTCATCCACCTCAAGCCGTTTGGCCTGAAAGAGACGCTGCATAACAGGGATGGACAGGTGCGGATCACACGCACCACACATAAAGATGTCCACCGCAGCAAAGTTGCGTTCTGGCCATGTGTGAATGGAAATATGGCTTTCAGCCAGCACCACCACGCCAGAAACACCCCCATTGGGTGAAAAATGATGGAAATGACTGTGCAGGATTGTGGCCCCAGCAGCACGCGCTGCTTCGCACAGTGTTGTGTCGATCTTTTCTGGATCATCCAGATTTGTGGCACCCCACATATCGACAAGCAGGTGAGTACCTGCAAACTTCTCGCCATTCTTTTCGACGAAGTAATCTTTACGCTCTTCGTCAGCAGACGAGACCGGAACAGAAAATGCCTGGTTATTGCTCGGGTGTTCCGAGACCATCCCCAGTTGAGCAAGTGCGTTCATAGACGTACCCCCAAACCAGTAGACAGCCTGTTGGGCAAAAATTGCCCCCTTGGGCCAAGAGCGCGCTTGGTAAGACCCCTGCGCCTGCGTTGCAAGCATTATTTACGTGTTTCATAAATTTTTCAGAAACACGCCACCCCAAAATACAGAATAATCAACGCTCTGTAGAATAATGCACAGTTTGTTTCACAAGCATGTCAAGCTGACGATCGCGCTCTTTTCCCAGCGTTCGCCCTGCTAACCAAGCCTTTAAACGCTGCAAGGTATCTGCATCATGTGCGGCGGCAGAATCGGTGGCAAGCTGCATGGCAAGGTCTTGCTGCGGTTCTGTTAAAAGCCCTGTTTCTGGTAAAGCACGGCTAGCCAAGCGGCCCACCACGCGCACAGCATCTGCCCATTGCTTGCCTTGCTCATACAATTGCCCGCGCAATTCTAAACCAGTGTCGGATTCATCATCCGCCAGTAAGGCCAATGCCCCAGCCCTATCCCCCTTGGTAAGCGCAAGATGCGCTTCATCATAATGGCGGCGGGCAGCCATATCCTCCGGCAAGCCGGGAACAGTGCTTTGTTCCAATGCTTCCATGGCGGCATTCACATTTCCCGCCTTGAAAGCTGCCTGAACAATCTGCTCCTGTATTTCTGCGCGTGCTACCGGATCAGCCGTCAACACAACGGCTTGTTTGAACGCCATAACAGCAGCCTCGGCTTGCCCTATCTGCAATAGAAGCGTTCCGTAACCTCTTAACAGTTTTGCCTTAGATGTATTCTCTTCCAGTAAAGACAATTGGGTCTGCAAAATATGCACCCGTTGCTCTGCGGATAACGCCCCATCCTCTCCGCTTACAGCTTTACCAGATGGTAAGGTATTAAACACAAGCACATACAAAGCCTGCCGTCGCACAGCCTCCAACCTGTCATATGGCGTTTGTGCAGAGGCAGAAAGCCCGCCCAGCACAGCTAAAGCCTGTCGTGCCCGACCACATTGCACAAGTGCTGTAGATAATAACAAACTGGTATATGCCCGAGCAGTAGGCACAAGCTTTCCAACACCTTCTTTTCCATCAAGAAGGTGTTGAAAGCTCTCGGCAGCCATGGCCGCAGCAATCTGATCATGCTGCAACAGAAAATTCACCAGATCTGCACGCGCATAAGCGGCTTTTTCTGGATCTGCCGCAGCCGTTAGATTTTCCAGCGTAACCCGTGCGGTTTCTACATTCCCTTCACGATCCTGCATGCGCGCTCGCGCAAGATCATAAACGCCATCACTGGGTAAAGGCTCCAAAATCAGAGCTGTTTCATCCGCACCATAACGCGCGATATAATTTGTAACTTGTGGAAGAAGCAGATCACGCAGCGGTTGTGGATAGCGCAGAATCTGTTCGTAATGACGCGCAAGTAAAACAGAAGCATCTTTGCTGTTTGCGCCACTCATCATCAGATACAATGCGTGCCATATTTCCAGTTCTGGGGGGGCTCCATCCATCTGCGTCAGAACGGATGCCGCAGCATCCACATCATGGCTTAATAACGCTGCGCAGGCCCGCAGAAAGAGCACTCCCGTTGGGGGGCCTCCCGGTTCAGATCGCTGAGGCATATTTTTTACAAGACGCCACGCATCTGCTGGATACCCAGCCACAAAAGCAGCGCGCGCAGCAGCAACCTGCGCAGGCCATCGTAAAGAAGGTGGTGCTTTTTCGGCGTCAACCTTCGCGCTAAGCCAGTTCTTTTGTAAAATGACAACTGGTGCAGCATGCAGTCCCAGCCAGAACCAGTCTAACCCACCTTCGGGTGGCACTGTCTCTGCTGTTCCCTGCCCTACAGGCAAAGCATCCAGCCCTAAAGCAGAGAGGAATACGCCTTTATCTGCAACAACATCTAATCTGATTTGCGATGAATCCGCAGCCACTACAATACCTTGGGCAGAATCTCGCACACCATACCCTATGGCCCGGTAAGAAGAGCGATATCCCGTTTCCATGACAGACGGCGTTATCAGCAAACGTACGCCAGTTGTCGGATCTGGAAACGAGATAACGTGCCCAGACTGTTTTTGTGGAAACAGAACGGCTTCTGGCATCATAACCGCAGGCGGTGCAGCCCTTACGCTACCTGTATCGCCTTTTGGAAGCTGTTCCAGCAACCAGCCATCCAGCTTTTTATGTAACGCAATATGTGGATGAGACGGCACATGAACGCGCAAAACCGTGGCGTATTCCAGCACCGTTACATCCGTATCTGCAAATATGCCTTGCCCTGTAAAATTATGAACTAACGAAGTCACGGGACGGTCTGCCACGATCAGCAAATCAGACCCAGACCAGAAAGCCGCAAGAGCAACCTCTGCTCCTATAGGCAAAAAAAGAGATGCCCCTTGCTGGCCATCCAGAGATTCCTCCTGCACTGCTGAAACGGGAAGCGCATGCAGGCCATCTTCACCTGCTACAGCCGGCAACCTGGGCAGCAACAAATAGGCGAAAAGCATTCCGCACATATATCTGCCCATTACGGATTTACCTGTTGCCACATCTTCTCCAACCTCAAACGTGCTGCAACGCTGCTTTTGGCAGCATACGACCTGCATGACAAAGGAGCCACGGTCTGTGCTAGAAAAAACTCACCATTTCCATCATGCCGGGGCACTATAAATGCTCGATCGCATCACCAGTATGCAGATTTTTGTCAAAGTTGTAGCTGCGGGCAGCTTTACAGGGGCAGCACGCCTTATGGCGCTTTCCCCAACAATGGTAACCAAACATGTGACAGCACTGGAAGCCCGGTTAGGAGTTTCTCTCTTTCAACGTAGCACGCGGCATCTTTCCTTAACCGAAGCAGGACGCCTGTTTTTGGAAAGCTGCCAAAAAATTCTGGCTGATGTAGAACACATGGAGCAAACTGTAAGCGAGCAGTACCGTGAACCACGTGGGCAATTACGCCTTAACGCTCCGGTTTCCTTCGCTATTCGGTATGTCGCGCCTTATCTGCCTGAATTTAGCAGAAGATATCCGCAGGTTCAGGTAGAGCTTGGCTTGAATGACAGACCCGTTGATTTGGTTGAGGAAGGGTGGGATCTTACGCTGCGTATCCGCAACCTAACAGTCAGTACGCTGCGTGCACGTAAATTGGCTGCTGTGCGTATGATTATCTGTGCCTCTCCTGCTTATTTAGAAAAGGCTGGCACACCCACGCATGTAAATGAATTGCAGCAGCACAATTGTCTTGGATACACCCTTAGCGGAAACAATAGCGCATCCCGTTGGCATTTTGGAGAAAGCGGAGAAAAAACCGTTTCTGTTTCCGGCCTACTTTCCGCCAATAATGGAGATGCTTTGCGAGAAGCCGCAGTAGCTGGCGCAGGCATTGCTTACCTGCCGCTTTTTGTTGTGAGCCAAGAACTGCAACAAGGCCAACTTATTGCTTTATCATTGGATTATCCCACCACACCGGGGCCAGACTTACACGCCGTGTATGCACCCGGCACAAGTATTCCCTTAAAAGTCCGCGCCATGATTGATTATCTTGCGCAGTGCTATGGCCCGATTCCACCATGGGAAAAAGCGGCATAACCCAAGGGTTATAGGCACTAAAACTGTCTTTTATATTTTGGAAGATTTTAAAATGGTGAGCCGGGAGGGAATAAACATATAACGAAATATCAATGGGTTATACTTTATAACCTGTAATTTATGCTCACCTAATATCAATGAGTTAGCGTGTTTTTTTATAACCTAATTTCTCATATTAGCAGCCAGTTGAAGTTCCGCATTTTTCGGTGTTCCCCAATAGTTCAGCCCTCGTTATAACACCTGCAAGCCAAGAGCCTGTCCGCTACCTATGGCGGCTCTTGGTTAAAAAATGCGCATTCCTAAATTTTCCTATTGCATTTAAAGTTAAAATGTCCGATATTCGGACATGAAGCGGCACGGGCCGCGGGAAACGGTAAGGGCCGAAAAATGAAATACTCTGTTGAAAAAATGATTGCTCTTGGTGGCGCCGAGTGGATTCGCGATGAAATGCATCGGATCTATTTCAATGCTGACGTAACTGCTGAGCTGATTGGGTTTGAATATTGCCTGCGTAAAGGCCGTGTTTCCAGCGCTAAACTGAACGGCGAAAAAATCAGCAACGCACGCGGTCAGGAAATCCTGGTTGCACTGGATTTTGGGAAAATCTGGTTTGATGTTGCAACTGGCGAATTCCACTCCAAAAATATTCCTGACACGCTCTCCAATGAAGTTATGGCTGCTATCAAAGTAGCCACGGAAATCACAGAGGATGCCCCGGCCCTGAATGAGGTTGAAATGAGCGTTTCTGCAAAAATTGTTTCTGCAATCAATGCCCAGACAGCTACAGTTGCTGAAATTGCGCACAGCCTGTGGCTCAAGCCTGATGGCCGCGCAGATAACAAACGCATCCGTGCTGCACAGCGGGCCGGTGAGTTTTCCGACGATCTGGATTTGATTGCATCCAGCGATGCAACGGCAGAAAAATACGATTCCGCATGCGCCAATGCTCTGGCTCAAATCGCCTGCTCAATTTCCCCCGAAACCAACGAGAATGATGCGCTAAAACGAATTCTCGATTTTTACGGGCAGAACAATGATGCGCCACGATTCGGCTGGCGGAATATTGTTAAAACGTCAAATGAAATCAATGACCGGCAGCGTAACAGCAGTGAGTTTTGGCAGGCATTCCTAAATAATTCCGGGTGGTTTCAGGCCGCAACAGCGGGGGAATAATGGAAAACGATAAATTTTGCGAGCTGGCCAGGCTAATATTTGGGGAATATTGGGTTCCCCAAACAGCCAAAGAATTAGGCTTTGCTTCACCCCGGAATATGCAGCGCATTGCAGCCGGAACACAAAAAGTTAGACCTAATACAGCTCTAAATCTTATAGAGTTAGCAAAAAAACGTCTAAATGAAATACAGATTGCAATAGAAAAAGCAGAAGAAGAGTATGGAAACCATTGAATTAAAGTTATGGAGCAGAAAAAAACCAAAAATATATTACCCATCACGCAGAATGGCAGCCATGGGCTACGGCAGGAATGGGTCTCACTGGAAATCAACACCAGTAAAAATTGAGATAGATTTTTCGCTGCTTGGACAACCTGAGCGCGATATTTTGCGCGGGATGACAACCGCAGGATCTCCGCACGCGGTAGAATTGCTCCCTATTAGGAAACGACTAAAATTGGCACGCTATGATGAGGCGGCAGCCTCTATTCCGCTGCACCGCTGGTTACGCCAACAGGTTGACCAGTGGCGCACTATGGGTGCAACACAATACAGAGTTCTGCGCCCATTTTTTTCAGGCCCAGAACCATTTAGAGATTTGGGTGATGGATGGGAGCAATGATTACCTGTTGACATTCATGTTTTACGAATGAATATTTTAATTTCCCCGCGTTAGCAGGGATGAACCGTCTTATGTTCCATAGGCAACCTAAGAAAGTTCTCAGTTCCCGGCGTCAGCCGGGATATACCTCTATGATGTTTCGATCAAAACCGTTCAGCAGCCGCGCAGAGGTTGATGAATACCTCTCTAGCGAGGATATTGAATGCCTGATATGCGGACGTAGGTTTTTAATCCTATCTGGAAAACATTTAAAATCTCACGGAGTTACCTCGGCAGAATACCGGCAAATGTTCTGCATTCCGGCTGGTCGCGGATTATCAGGAACCGTTTACAAAGCGCAGCGGTCTGAAATAGCTCGCAATCTACACGCAACCGGCAGAATAAAATCTGATCCGGTTGCGGCATCCGCTGCCGCTCGCCATTCTGGCCGTGGCCATCGCGTGCCGTGGGATATTGCGGAGCAATCTAGTAGAGCGGCAAAAATAGATCATCCACAAATCCCGCCCGGAGGCAAACGTGCAGATGGGCGGGACGCTGACAATGCGCGTGAATATCAGAGAAAACGCAGGAAACGTTAACTTATCCTCTAATTTTCCACCAAAAATCAGATCGCACCACCAGCAATCGCCAGCCCACAGCCAGGGCGATAGTGGCGAGGAAAACTCCCCCGCCACCAACAATCATGCCGCATTCAAAATCTGGCGTCATGCGGACTGGATAGCCGCGTTATCGGCCTGACATTTGGCAAAGATGGCCTGAATATCCGCCACAGTTGGTCCAGTCTTGCTCTTGGACTGCTCAATGGCTTCTTTCACCGTCTCGTAAACTTCCGGCCCGTATTTTTCGGCCAGACCAGCTACGGTACCAACTACACCAAGGATGGCGCTGATTTCTGTTGCGTTCATGTTATTTGCTCCCGCCAAGGGCCGCGCAGGCATCCGGCGTGGTGCCGGTTTTCAGGCCTGCCCAGCAGGTTTCGAATGAAAGAAAATCGGTCTGGAGTGCGTTCACGCCGGTCTGGGTGATACTGTTGCCGTGCTCAATAGAGGTTTCCAGAGACGCGATTTCATTAAACACGGTCTGGCTTGCCCGCTTGGCAAGATCCTTTTGCGTGTCCGTTAGGGTGATGCCCGGCACGTTGCCTTTAATGGCATCGGGAATCGGCTGCGCCAGAACGTGATAGGAACTGTCCACATCGTAAACAGTCTGGCTCAACTTGGCTTGTGGCGTTGCGCCACAGGCAGCCAGTAGGGGTAGCAGCCCCAGAGCAAGGAATGCTTTTTTCATTGGATTGTCTTTCTTGTATAAAGATGAGCAGGCGAACGTTTAGTTCGCCTTTGGTTCCGATGGCGTGGCCGCAGCCTTTGTGCGCATCAGGATGGCTGCATTGGCGGCTTGGCCCCAGTTGGCAGCAAAAAAGTTAAGCGCCCGGTAAACTGGCCATAACTTGGAACCGGCAGGCGGTGCAGGGATCTGCGTTGCCACAAACCCCAGAATAGCTGCGGCGCTCAGGCCAATTTCCACCCAATGGGCATATGGCTGAGGCAGTTGCGTAAGCGCCAGAACCAATGTGCTGACAATGCCACCCGCTTTTGCCGTTTGCGCAAGGGTTGTTTTGGCTGTTGATGTGTCAGCCATGGCCAGCACCACGCAGGCTCACGGGCAGTGTGTTGATGATATCCACGCGCTCGATGACGATATTTTCTTCATTCAGCCGAAAACCGCTTTGCCGCAGGCGTTGGGCAAAACGGTCAAACAGCAGATCTGCCAGGCAATCTAGTTCATGCCGGGACAGAGGATCTCGCTCGCTCATGCGTTCTCCTTCACGCGGTCTAATTCCGCCGCGTTGAGTTGATCTGTGGAAGTAGGGGAGGGTGCAGGTGCTACTGGCTGCGAATCGCAGGGATTAACCCCGCTCCAGAGCAACCATTCCGCATGGCGCCGTGCCGTAAGGCCGGGCACCGTAATCAGCTGGCCGTTGCGGTGCATGTGGTTCCACAGCAGGAGCTGATCACTGGCTGCGATATCGTGGCCCGCGTTCAGATCTTTCAGCAGTGTGGAACCTGCCAGTGCCGTTGTGCCCAGATTGTACTGGAAATCCAGCAGGGCACCTTCACGGTTTGGCGAAAGCTGCGTGCGCACCAACTGGCGCAGCTTTACCCGCAGGCCTGCCAGCGTGAAAACCAACAGGGTTTCGGCCTGCTGCTGCGTAATGGGCGCAGTTTTGGCAGTTACGGCGGCCCCGTTGGCCAGGGCACGATTGCCATAACCAATAGACCAGTAACCCGCCGGGCAAACGTAAGGATGCAGGCGCAGGCCTTCGAACTTGCGGCACAGGCATGCCGCCAGTTGGATGGAATCATTCATCTGTTTTTCCGGATACAAAAAAGGCCGCACAATGGCGGCCGGAGTGGACGAATTTGCAGACACTCTGGCTGAATTAGTCCACCAGAGCATAAAACCCGCAGAAAACAGCCATTTGGAATGGCTTCATATATGGGCGTGTTTCAGTTTTTCAGAACTGTTCAGAACTGAATACTTCTGCATTGACAAACAGTGCAGTCAGCTAGGGATGACTGAACAGGTGATAAAGCGCCGCGGCCAGCGTTGCGATGCCGGTTGGCCCCAGCATACTGGCAACCCACATGGTCAGACGCGTGGCACCAGCGCGTTCGGCATCATCAATCGCCATTTTGTCGATCTTGGATAAAATCAGCGTATCCCGCTTTTCCAGCGCATCCGTGCGTGCCGCCAGGGCAACGCGGGCATCGCGCTCTTCTCGCTGATCCTTTTTCACCTCACTGAGATCCCCTTGCATGGTGTCGAGTTTTGCCAGGACGGTGCGCAGATCTGCACCATCGTTTTCTGCTGTGGGCATAATGTGTCCTGATATAAAAAAAGCGGCCTAAAGCCGCTCGGTAATGGTGAAGCTGGTCTGCTGCCGCAGGGCAGCGCCATAGGGATTGCTCAGATCTCCGCGCTGGATGCGGCCAAACAGGCTACGCAGGTTCAGCGTGGGGGCATCGGCATCAGGATCCGGCACAAACAGCACATTCGCGCCAGATGCGCCCAGCAGCAGGATTTGCTCCAGCACCGGCACGTCAGCCAGATCCAAGGATTCATGATCCACCACAGCTTTGCGCCGCATCCATGCAGGCGTGACAAACTCGGCCCCGCTCATGCCGGTATTCACCGTCACGGAGCTATCCAGCCCGGTAGTGCTCTTGGTGCTCATGTTGCG
>NZ_VHOP01000064.1:0-1232 GCF_008704325.1 Acetobacter sp. DmW_125128
ATCGCCATTCCCTCAATCAACGCAGAAGAAATAGAATCATACAGAAGACCTCAAAACCAGGGGGTTTTTAGAACCCTCCAGGTATTACCACTGACCAATCTGAATTTGTCATAAAAAATTTTACTTTCTGAATAATATACTAAGAATACATTTTTATTATAGACATTACCTGATTTTTTACTTCTCCATAACTTTTGCGAGCATCTACAATTTTAATTGGAGCACCGTTAAACAACAAAGATCTAGTATAACTTATCTTTTTATCTAAGAGAGCAAAATTATGATCAGGCTTTCGTTCAATCGCGGTTTCCACATCAACGTCCAAAAAGATAATTATAGAGGGATGTACACTGGCCATTTTTTGATAGAGTTGACGTTCGATGCGTGCCAGCCATTTAATAATTGGACTGTTCGTCCTATCCGCTGAAAGACCAGGGCCATCGCAATATCCAATAAGCTCATTCTGTGGGTAACGATCTGTTACGACCTGAATTCCGTTTTTATGAGCAGCATACATTTTATTAAATTCTAGAAAACGCTTACAAGAGAATAAGAAAACAACAAAAGCTGTTACTGGTCCAGGAATGCGTTCCGTTGGACTGCGTGTCTTTTTAGCTTTATTCGATAGAACCCGTTCTATATATTTTCCGACAATAGGCCATTTCTGTATACGACGACCCAATTCTCCTGAACCTAGACCTAAATAAAAAATTTCAGTTTTTCGTTCTTTATTTAATATTTGTGCAATATCATGAGATAATGTCGATTTTCCAGAACCATCGCATCCGATAAATGAAATAATCGGCGCAGTATTCTCATAATAATTGGTATCACTCATGATCATTTCTCATATAAATATCACAGAATATCTAGCCATTATTTCAGACTATGATCCTACTATATTTACTACCCCAGAGTTGTTTGGAATTTTCACATAAACTATATATTCAATTCTTCAGCAAATTTAGTGCCTGAAGAAAAAACAGAGTCTATTTAACTTTTGCGTATTTTCATTGGTTATCTTTAAGCCCATAAAAAATTTTAACGGAGAGGTCATATCTCTTAAATATTAAATATTGGCAAGACTATCGACAAAAGGAATTGATATGGTTGCAAAAAAGACACACTTTATATTATCAGGTCAAATGGAGGGTTCGAAAAACCTTTGACTGAGTGCTCTTGTGCGTGATTTCAGGTTCCTTATCCTGATTTTTGCTCTGCGATTTGAGCAG
>NZ_VHOP01000065.1:0-778 GCF_008704325.1 Acetobacter sp. DmW_125128
AAATCCGAAACCCACAGTCTGTTGGGGGCTGGTGCATAAAACTGTCGCTGTACCAGATCCTGTGGACAGGGCCGCGCCGGATCGGGCCGTGTGGTTCTGACACCCTTGCCACGAATGACGCCTTTCAGTCCCATCCGGCGCATCAGCCGCTCTACCGTGCAGCGGGCAACATCCAGACCTTCACGTCTGAGCTGATGCCAAACCTTACGCGCTCCATAGACGCAGAAATTATCATTCCACACTCTACGGATTTCGTCGCTCAGCTCTTTGTCTTTCTGGCTACGCATACAAGGATTTTTCTGTCTTGCCCGATAAGCATAATAGGCAGATGGTGCAATCGACAGAACCCTGCAGATTGACCCGACACCATATGTCTGCCGGTGCTCATCAATGAAGCGTGTCATGGCTTGAAGATGCGGTCGAGCTCCGCCTGGGCAAAATACGCAGAAGCCTTGCGCAGGATTTCATTGGCCTGCCGCAATTCGCGGTTCTCTCGCTCCAGTTGCCTGATCTTCTCTCGATCAGGCAGGTCACTCACCGCAGGCGCATTGGCCCGCTCATGCAGACGGGTCCATTTTGACAGCGTGTCAGGGTGAATATCCAGCTTTGGAGCGATCATCATCACTGCGGACCAGCGTGATGGGTGGTTCTTCTCTTCCTCCAGAACCATGCGGGCTGCACGTTCACGAAACTCAGGCGGAAAACGCTTCGATTTGTTGCTCATGAATTCTTCTTACCTCTCGGGTCGTTCTGTCTCCACAAAACCCGGGGCAATTCA
>NZ_VHOP01000066.1:0-5900 GCF_008704325.1 Acetobacter sp. DmW_125128
TGTGCCTGACCGGTCCAGGTCACACGACGAGGGATCGCGACACCATCAACATACGCAATGATCTCATCATCAACACTCAGTTCTTCAACGGCCTTCGTCCCGTGTGGCGTGCTGATGAGAGAGCCCGGGAGGAAGCATATAACGACATCTGTAAATCCACTTGGGCCTATAGAAGAATATATTTCTGATGAAGGAACCGAAACTCCAGATTCCAAAGAAAATGGGTTTCCTGGGTATGATATTGTAACAGTATTAGATTCATATTTAAGTATAGATAATGTTACATTTTTAGATGAATCATATGTAGTTGAGCCTTGGGTGGAAGAAGCAACTGTTTCAACGCTAAAAAATACATTTGATGTGTCTTTTTGCGAGGAGTTAATGTTAATATTAAAATTATTATTACTACCTGTTAGGATGTCAGATAAATCAAAATACACTCGTGATGATTTGGTTGCATCATAGTTTATTGTGTAGTCTTCTGTGTAGTTACTGACTCCTGAAGGGAATTTCACGGAGTAAGTTTCATTTGATGGTATTGAAATGGTAGGCATTTTTCACCAATCAGCTTGTTTATTGTTTATTTTAATACAACAACGCGACAATTACAAAATAAAATCACAAAATTGATATTTCTTGAATATTGGTCTGGAGTAAGTGGAGCCTTTCTGAAAATTAATTGAGTTATTTCAGAGGTTTGCATTTTCTCCCTCTTTGCGAAGAGGAGGGGTGAATTGTGGCATGGACGGAAATCACCCGTCGTCAGTATCGTCGCGATGATCTGGTGTCACGACACGAAAGTGTCCTTTACGTACGCTTAGGTGTTTAGTCCGCCAGCAAAAAATTCGTAAAATGTTCTCATGGCTGGTTCTTCTCAGTGTCTGAGTTCAGAACGACGATTAGTTGTGGAGATACTACAGGAACAACCAAAATGGACCTGGAGTGAGCATAGATCGGAAACAACGTAGGTCGCCGAGAGCATCTGGATTGCTGTGAAAAATTCACCAAAACCACCATTTGCGTGACCGTGTTTCGGCTAGATTTTGGGCAATTTTTCGCCAGTGATCGCGGTCAGATTCAACAGTTGTCGAACTTACCGACAATAGGCGGGCCTTACCTCGATATCCTGCAACCGCCACGTTGATGGTGTAGGCATCGGCTGCTGGGTCGGGCCTTATAAGGCATTTCGGCATCAGATCGTGGATAACGCGTTCAATTGGTCGGCCGTCGATCGCGATGATTCGATCGCCGATTTTTAATCCAGCATCGGCTGCGGCCGAACCGCTTTCGATCGCAGCTATACGAACCATGCCGTCAGCCCGTTGGGCAAGAAGATCGAACAGCGGCCATCGTGGCGCTCCGTTAGGCGGATCAGAGAGATGCGTATGCGCGTCATACAACTCTGCGAGGACACGTCGGACATCGGACAGCTCGGTCATGATGCAGCATCGTGCGTTTTCGACATGATTTTCTTCAGTGGTTAGGCTTCAGGCCAGAAATTTTCATCCATCATTTGACTGAATAACCATGGGCAGGTTGATGGAAAGGTGTGCTCGGGCAATCCCGTCTCTAGTGCAGAGTCACGGCGAGCGCGGCGATAGGCGGTTTCCACGCTGGCTTCCAGCACGCTCTGCAAGCTCGGATTGTCGGCCAGATGATCGGTGAGCGCATCACGGGTGTTGGCAATCGAGAGACGCCATGAAGCACCACGGCGCATAGGCTGGAACTCCCATTTGAGCAGGTGAAGAAGCAGCACAGTCAGACGACTGATAAGTTCACGCTTCTCGGATTTTCCCATGCTCTCGATTTCCTCGGCGATGTGTTCAAGGTCCGCCTCGGATAGTTTTCCGGCGCGTAGCAGTCTGGCCTGCTCGTTGGTCCATGCGTAAAAATCATGGTCGTAAAGGGTGCTGCTCATGATGCTCCTCCATGGAGAAGTTCGAGTTGCATGGGCGGCCGGGTTTCTGCGGCTTGCGCCTTTCGGACGTCCAGCGAGCCGTTCCATGCCACATGCGGGTTGATGAAATACACGGCCATTCCTCGGCCTTGCACGCCTTCAATTCTGCGGCGTTCGCGGCGGATCACGCCCATTTTTTCCAGTGTGCCCATGATGGTGCTGACGTTTTTGGGCGCACATCCGATCCGTTCGGCGAGCTGGTCACGGGTGAGCAGGACTTCGCCCGTATCCTGCCGGAGATTGAGCAACACCAGATCAAAAGCATGACGGACCTGATTGGGGCGATCATCAGACGATAATTCGCGGATGCCGTCCCAGATCGCGGCGGTCTGCATACGGCTCAACATGGTGAAACCTCCCGGCCAAAGCCCTTCGGTGGAGTCTGGTCGCGCTGCCTTTTGCAACGCGTGTGTGGCCCTTGAGATGGCTATACGCGCCTCTCCGGGCAAATGCTTCAGGAGTTCTTCAGACAGGAGCGAGAGCTGCTCAGCGGCCTGTGCCGCTTCCTCCTGTCCGGATCGCTGCGGCTTGGTGGTGAGGCGCACAATCTGAGCCATGTCTCGCTCCCTGTGGAGAACCTGTCTTTAGGTCTCGGATTCCGAGGTCTACTAGTCTCAGAATCTGAGACTTAAAACAATCTATTTCTCGCTGTTTCCTGCGGGGTGTGGCGATCCCTAAGAAAGAGAAAAGAATCTAATCCCCCTGTTGTCCCCCCTTTTTCCGGTGGAAAACTGCCATTTCGGGGTCTGATCCGGCGCCCTGCGGGCGGGCTACGCCGCTCCCGCTCCGCGCTCGCCCGGACCCTGTGGCGTCGGCAGAATCGGGCAAGAGAAAATGGCTCAGGAAACGATGAGAGGGCTGGCCGGCTTTCCCCTCCCGGTGATGGTCAGAGGAGATACCAGCCGCTCACGTTCCCCTTGGCGTCTGCATACGGGAAGCAGACGGTCCCGCCTTTCTGGCGTTCCGTGGTCCATCCGTTCCCACGGCACATGGTCAGCAGGTCAAGGCTACCCTGCCGATCGAGGCCATAAGCCCGCTGTCCGGCCGGGGTGTTGGCCCAGCTGGCGGCCGCCTCCTGATTCCGGGCTTTCTGGTATCCTTCCGCTTGCCCTGTATCCCATCCGGACCGCTGACCGAAGAAATATCCCCCGCCAAACGCCACCAGAACGATCAGGAAGGCCGTCAAGCCTGTCCAGAGTAGAGATATGAGCGTATTTCGGTCTTACTGGCCTGTAGCGCCTTCTGTGAGGCTCCTGTGGCCTGTTTGATCGCTGCCTTCAATTCGGCCGATAGGGTGTTTTCCTGTCTGTTTCGCTCGGACTGACTGGTCTGAACGCTGCGAAGCAGACGGTTCGTTTCCGCCATTTCTCGGCCAAGCTGGTCGAACGCGGCCAGCCCGTCATCCAGCTCGCGTTCGTCGGTCATGACTGGTCAGGTTCCGGCTTCTGCCACCCCTCGAACGCCTTGTGGTCATGGTCGCGGGAGATGCGTTTCAGCAGTTCGTTAATGACCCGTCCGAAGCGTTCATCCTTACCGGCCGCGTCGATCAGCAGGCCGCCAAGAATGACCTTGCGCCTTGTGTCCAGCTTGCGTTCCTCGGCGTTCTGTCTGGCGAGCAAAGCCTGATACCGGGCCTTGGCTTGTTCGACCTGCTGTTTCGCCTTCTCGATGGGTGTCATTTTTCCTCCCGCCCCAAGTGGGTGCAATGGTCTGTTGTGATTTCCATTCCCGCGTGACCCTGTTGAGGATACCCGATTTTTCGGAAGTTTTCTTTATTCTTCGTGGAGTGCAAACAACCCTTGCTGCGATAGAAGTAAGGGCGCACTTTAGCATTGTTCCAATGCGTGCGTCAGGGACGTTCCTTCCCTGAACCCTTCCTGAACGGAGAGAGATGTGGCAATCTACCATCTGTCCGTCAAATCCATCTCGCGCTCAGCCGGTCGCAGCGTCGTAGCGGCTGCTGCCTATCGTGCCGGTCAGGAACTGACAGACGAACGGCAGGGCCTGACGCACGACTACACCCGGAAACAGGGGGTGGAAGATGCGTTCATCGTGGCCCCGGATGGCGCGGACTGGGCGCAGGACCGGAACGCCCTGTGGAACGCAGCCGAGGCGGCCGAGAAGAGGAAGGACGCCAAGACCGGACGGGAATACGAGCTGGCGTTACCGGCCGAGCTGGATGCGGACGCACGGAAAGAACTGGCCCGGGATTTCGCGGCCGAGCTGGTGGAACGGTACGGGGTGGTGGCTGATGTGGCGATCCATGAACCCGGTCGGCAAGGGGACAACCGGAACCATCATGTGCACATCCTGACCACGACCCGGACGGCCGGGAAGGAGGGGCTGGGGGCCAAGACGCGGGTTCTGGATGTGGCCAGCACCGCCTCGGCCGAGATCGAGCACATGCGGGGTGTCTGGGCGCGCCAGGTCAACACGGCGTTGGAAAGGCACCAGGTCGAGCAGAGGGTGGATCACCGGAGCTTCAAGCGGCAGGGGCGTGAGGAAGTGCCAACCCTGCACATGGGGGTGTCAGCAACCGCCCTAGAGCGTCAGGCGGCCCGCGAGATCCCCGGCCGAGATCCGGTGACGGATCTCGGGAAGCAGAACGCAGAGATCCGTGAGCGGAACCGTGCTCTGGAAACGGCCCGCAAGGCCGTGGAGAAGGCGCAGGAGTTGTTCTCCGGCCTTGAGAAACGGGCGCGGCAGGCGGTCGCTCTGGCCCGGAAGATCGGCCAAAGGATGGAGCGTCAGAGGCAGGAGCTGGCACGTCAGGCCGAAATCAGGAGGGAAATGCAGCGTCAGGCGGAACTACGGGCGGCCGAAGAAGCCCGGAAAGTCGCCGAAAAGGACCGCAATCGGTCGAAAGGTCTATCCAGAGGGCGAAGTCGCCGCTCTGATCGGGGATATGATCCCTGGTGATTCTGTCCCGGGGAATAACCCGGGACAGAATGGAACGTCAGGCTTTCAGAGCCTGACGCTCAGAGAGCGTCTCGTCCAGGACATACGGACCTGCGGCCCTGACTTCGATTGCCATCAGAGCCAGGGTTCCTGGTGCACGTTCCCCCAGGGGAAGCAGAGCATTTCCGCTGGTCCAGCGCATGGTTCCCTCTTCCACGTTGTTCCAGCCTGAGAGCTTGGTATCATGGAGGTGATCGGTCAGCGTGCGTGTCCGGTTGCTTTCGAACAGGGTAACCGTTCCAACCAGAACACCCAGATGGCGGCGGTCATCGACGAAGGGGCCGATCACATCACAGGGGCGGCTGGCGTTGGAGACGATCCGAACGCTTTCAACTCCGTCGGGGATCATGAACATAACCCGTCCATTGTTGTGCCGTGCTGGCCGAATGATCGCTCCCGTATCCGTGGTCAGGTGCAGGTTGCTTTCGTTCGTCAGGGGGCGGGCTTCGGTGTGGATCGCAAAACCGGCCTTGTCCGCGCGGTTCTCGATCTGGCGGAAGAGAGGCTCGACCGCTTCTCTGGAGACTGTCAGAGGGGCGGCCGCGTCATCCCAGGTCAGATTGCTAGTGCTACCGATCGAGACAACGTTTCCCTTCTGGGAGAAGGCGCGACGGTTTCCGGTATCAAGATAGCTCTCGGTGAGCATGCCATCGGCCATAATGACTGAATGGGCTTCGGTTTCGATGTGGTAGTAGTCGTAAGACGTGATGGACTTGTCGAAGAAGATCGAGCGACCGTTCACCAGCATCCGGGCCGGAACAAACTGTCCATCAAAGAACAGGCAGTGCTCCGCCGTAATCAGCATGTCCTTGAACGGAACTCCGTCCGCGATGGCATCCTTGAGGATGCGGACCGGGTAGCCTGCCTCATCATCAGGAAGATGGGCACGAACGTTGCAGTGTGCCTGACCGGTCCAGGTCACACGACGAGGGATCGCGACACCATCAACATACGCAATGATCTCATCATCAACACTCAGTTCTTC
>NZ_VHOP01000067.1:0-3047 GCF_008704325.1 Acetobacter sp. DmW_125128
ATCGCCATTCCCTCAATCAACGCAGAAGAAATAGAATCATACAGAAGACCTCAAAACCAGGGGGTTTTTAGAACCCTCCAGGTGGCGGGCGCGTTCGGACGTGGTTTCTGGAACGACGACGACGACGGGGACACCTAGCTTACGACCGGCGTAAGCAACAGCCAGTCCAGCATTGCCGCCGGAAGATGAAATGAAGCGGCGCGCACCTTTGCCATAGTGATATTCGCAGGCATGACCAATACCGCGAATCTTGAACGATCCTGACGGCTGCGCCGCCTCCATTTTCATCCAGACCTGCGTTCCATTCAACTGTTCAAGCGGCAACGATTCAAGCAGGGGCGTTTTTATACTCAGAGACATTATTTAAACTCCTGAAAGGTAAAAAGATCAGGCTAAAGATTGAATTTCGAGTTCTACATTGAGGTCATAAGTCGGTCGACTCACGATGGTAGAACGCGCCAAGAAACCTTCCTGAAGTAATTACGGTGAGTAGGCCCTAGATTTCTGGACGCCCTGGCTCCTAAAAATGAGGACAGGAGGCGTTGATGGGGAAGCCCAATTTCAGTGATGAGTTCAAGCGTGATGCGGTGACGCAGATTACCGAGCGGGGATATCCGGTAGCGGAAGTTTTGCAGCGGCTCGGGGTCAGCACACATTCGCTGTATGCGTGAAAGCGGCAATTCGCGAAGGTGGTATCGGGCGATTCTGGCAAGGATGCCGAGATCCGGCAATTGAAGCGCGAACTAGCCCGGGTCACCGAGGAGCGCGATATCTTAAAAAACGATCCCGGACGTTTGTCCGCCTGTGCGGCATAGAAACGGGCCATGCTATTGTGCCGGACAGGAGGGTAGCGGCCGTTCGCTTATTGGCGGGTTCGTCCCCGTTAAAAAACGTGGTCCATGGAACTGTGCGAACTTGAGAATGGTGACACCGCCTTGCGGTGATCCCGGTTAGGAAGATGATTGATAGGCATGTTCCACACCCTCCTCCAGCACACTGTGTGGAGATGTTACGATGCCTCGAAAATCTGCAAAAGCGTCCTTTGATCTCACACGCCATATTCAGGGAGCCGCTGCGATCGATATTGGATCACGGATGCATATGGCGGCGGTGTCCCCTGAGGCTGCGAAGGACCCAATCCGGTCCTTTGGCACATTTACGTCCGACCTGCATGCGTTGGCTGAGTGGTTCAAAGACTGCAAAGTCACCAGTGTCGCCATGGAATCTACAGGCGTCTACTGGATCCCGGTTTATGAAATCCTTGAGCAGCATGGTTTCGACGTCATTCTGGTGAACGCGCGCTACGCCAAGAATGTACCTGGTCGCAAGACGGACGTGAGCGATGCCGGATGGCTCCAGCAACTTCATTCCTATGGCTTGCTGCGTGGAAGCTTTCGGCCTCAGGCCGATATTGCCGCATTGCGGGCTTACCTGCGTCAACGTGAACGTCTGGTCGAGTATGCTGCGGGACATATCCAGCACATGCAGAAAGCCCTGATGGAAATGAATCTGCAACTCCATCACGTTGTCTCCGACATCACTGGCGTCACAGGCATGCAGATTATCCGGGCAATTGTCGGCGGTGAACGTGATCCAGAGACGCTGGCCGCTAAGCGCGACGTCAGATGCCGCTCATCGGCAGAAGTGATATCGGCAGCTCTGATGGGCAATTATAGAGATGAACATGTGTTCGCTCTGACGCAGGCACTGGAGCTCTATGATATTTATCAGGAACGGATCATGGCCTGTGATCGCCGCATGGAAGGCCTGTTACTGCTTTTGAGCCACGGCAGTGCAAAGCCTGCGGCAGACCTCCCAAAGCCTCGGATCAAGACAAAGCAGGTGAGTGTTCCGTCCTTCGACGTCCGCGGCATTCTATATCGCTTGCTGGGCGTGGATCTCACGCAGATCCATGGCATCGGTGTTTCCTTGGCACTCAAGCTTGTGGCAGAATGCGGCACAGACCTTCGCGTCTGGCCAAGTGCAAAACATTTCACGTCCTGGCTCTGCCTTGCTCCGGGAAACAAGATTTCCGGAGGAAAGCTTCTGTCATCTCGCACACGCCGATCCTCAAGCCGGGCCGCAGCACTGCTACGTCTGGCAGCCACAACGCTCGGGCGAAGCGATACGGCGTTGGGGGCTTTTTACAGACGCTTATCAGCGCGGGTCGGGAAAGCCAAGGCAGTCACCGCCACGGCTCGGAAGATAGCGGTTCTGTTTTACAATACCCTCAGGCACGGCATGATTTATGCCGATCCCGGAGCGGGACATGACGATGAAATCCATCGCAAACGTGTCGTCTCCAATCTCCACCGACGTGCGCAGTCATTAGGGTTTGTCCTGCATCCCATCCCTGTAGCCACCGAGCCTGGTGTTTCTTAGGAAAGCCACCGCGTATTTCGCCAAGGATGCAAAGTGAGATACGCCTTCATTACCGAGCATCGTGATCGTTTTGGAGTTCGGGCGATGTGCCGCTGTCTGGCCGTGCAGCCCAGTGGCTACTATGCCTGGCGGAAGGAGCCGTTGAGCCGACGGGCTTGCGAGGATGCCCGACAGACCACGTTGATCCGTCAGGCCTGGAACGACAGTGGCAGGGTTTATGGCTACCGTAAGCTGCACGATGATCTGCTCGATCAGGGCAGTCAGTTTACCAGCATGGACTGGACTGCCTTCATACGGGCTCACAATCTGGAACACTCGATGAGCCGCCGCGGCAATTGCCACGACAATGCTGTAGCGGAAAGTTTTTTCTCATCGCTCAAGCGTGAGCGCATCCGGCGTCGAACTTACAAAACGCGCCAGGAAGCCCGACAGGACGTGTTTGACTACATCGAAATGTTCTATAACCCGGTGCGCAAGCGGGTCAGGAACGAGATGCTGTCACCCGTGCAGTTCGAACAACAGCAGACTTTGAATGATCAAGGCGTCTAGAAAACTAGGGCCTACTCACGGCGTGTCTCATCAACGGCCCATACTGACTTCGTGCTGGATGCCCTTGAGCAGGCTCTGTGCCAGAGGCGGCCAGAGGGAAAAGTGACCCACCATTC